>NZ_JBXUOW010000005.1:0-140179 GCF_057196645.1 Micromonospora sp. ATLC16 | reverse complement strand
CGACGCGCCCGGCAGCCGCCGGCCCCCCCGCGCCCCCCCCCCCCCCCCCCCCCCCCCCCCCCCCCCCCCCCCCCCCCCCCCCCCCCCCCCCCCCCCCCCCCACGGCGGATCAACCCTTGACGCTGCCGGCGAGCAGCCCACGAACGAAGTAGCGCTGCAACGACAGGAACACGATCAGCGGTACGACGATCGAGACGAACGCTCCGGCGGTCAACCGTTGCCACTCGTTGCCACGGGTACCGGCCAACTCGGCGAGGCGGACCGTGAGTGGCGAGGTGACGTCGCTGCCACCGGCGAAGATGAGCCCGACCAGCAGGTCGTTCCAGACCCAGAGGAACTGGAAGATGCCGAACGCGGCAAGCGCCGGGGCAACCAGCGGCAGCACGATGGTGCGGAAGATCTTCGGGTGGGTGGCCCCGTCGACCCGGGCCGCCTCCATCAGATCCTTCGGCAGTTGCGAGATGAAGTTGTGCAGCAGGTACACGGCGAACGGCAGCGCGAAACAGGTGTGCGCGAACCACACCTGGGCGAAGTTCTGCGCGCCGTCGAGGTTCCAGGCGGGCATCAGGGTGATGCCGCCCAGGCTGACTCCGCGGGAGAAGAAGCTCAGCAGCGGCACCAGGGCCATCTGCAGCGGCACGATCTGGAGCGCGAAGATGCCGATGTACACCCAGTCCCGACCTCGGAAGTTGATCCAGGCCAACGCGTACGCGGCCAGGGCCGCGAAGGCGAGCGGGAACAGCACCGCCGGCAGGGTGATCACCAACGAGTTGATGAAGTAGCTGGCGAGCTGCCCGGACGAGGCGGACTGCCCGAACAGCACATCCTGATAGTTCTGGAGGGTGAACTCCGGATCGCGGAAGAAGGTCCACCAGCCGGTGGTCTTGATCTGGTTCTCCGGCCGGAACGACGACACCAGCAGACCGAAGGTCGGGATGGTCCAGACGACCGCGATGACGATGGCGATCAGCGTCGCGGTGTGCGTGTTCAGCCGCTTGCGTACCCGCGCCGCGGGAGTCGTCCGGCCGCTGGTCTCCGGTGCTCCGGAGGCGACCGGGGGAGTGGTGGTGGTCATCTCAGCCCTCCCGTCGCTGCTGACGCAGGTTGCGGATCTGGAAGATCACGATGGGGATCACCAGAACGAAGAGGAAGACCGCGAGCGCGGAGCCCTGCCCGTTCTGGCCGTAGCGGAACGCCTGGTTGTACATCTCGTTGGCGATCACGCTGGTGTCGTAGTTGCCGTTGGTCGAGGTGCGGACGATGTCGAAGACCTTCAACGTGGCGATCGAGATGGTGACCACCACCACGATCAGCGCCGGCCGGATGCTGGGCAGGGTGATCTGCCAGAACATCTGCCACGGGCTCACCCCGTCGAGACGGGCGGCCTCGACGATGTCGGCCGGAATCGCCTTGATCGCGGCGGACAGCACCACCATCGCGAACCCGGCCTGGATCCACACCATGATGACGATGAGCAGCAGCGTGTTCAGCGGCGAGTCGAGCAGCCACTGTCGCGGTGCGCCACCGAGGCTGACCACGATCTGGTTGAGCAGCCCGATCTGCTCCTGCTGCTCGCTGCGGAAGGCGTACACGAACTTCCAGATGATGCTGGCGCCGACGAACGAGATCGCCATCGGCATGAAGATCAGCGACTTGGCCACCGCCTCCAGCCGGGCCTTGTCGACAAGCACCGCGTAGATCAGACCGATGGAGGCCGCGACCAGCGGAACCAGGGTCACCCAGATCAGGGTGTTGAGCAGCACCCGCACGATCGAGTCGTCGGCGAACATCCAGCGGTAGTTGTCCAGGCCCACGAAGTTCTGGCTGCCGCCGTCCATGAAGGACAGCAGGGTGGTCCGCAGCGCCGGGACGACCAGGCCGATCAGCAGCAGCACCACCGTCGGCAACAGGAAGAACGTGGCGAACAGCCCCTCGCGGGATTTGGCCCGTCCGGGCAGCGGTGCTCCGCTGGCGGAGGCGGCCACGAATCGCGCCTCACGTCGTCGCGCGAAGAAGGCCGGCACCGCGTCGAGCAGCACCAGCAGGCCGCCGACCACCACCGCGAAGGCGACCAACCCCCACAGCAGCATCATCAGTTTGGGTGCCTGCTCGGCAAAGTCGAAGTCCATCAACCCTCCCCGGGTCCTGGTGGAGCCGGTGGGCCGGCCCGCCTAGACGGACCGGCCCACCACCGGAATTACTTCCAGCTGCTCTCGATGCCCCGCAGAACGCTGGCGGTGTTCCCGCCGTTGATCCAGTCGACCATGCCCTTCCAGAAGGTCCCGGCGCCGACGGCGGCGGGCATCAGGTCGGAACCGTCGAACCGGAAGACCGTGCTGTCGTCCTGGAGGATCTCCACCGACAGCTTGTCGATCGGGTTGGCGATGTTGGCCAGGTCGACCTTGTTGTTCGCCGACACCCAGTCGCCGATCTTCGCGCGGCTGTTGGCGTACTCGCCGGAGGCGAGGTACGTCTGCACCGCCTGCACCTCGGGACGGTCGGCGAAGGCCGTCACGAACTCGCCGCCGCCCAGCACCGGCTTGCCCTTGGCCGGGTCGATGGCCGGGAGGTAGAAGGCGAACACGTCGCCGTCCTCAGCCACCCGGGTGCCCTCAGGCCACTGGTTGGCGTAGAAGGAAGCCTGCCGGTGCAGCGCGCACTTGCCCTGCGTGATCGGCACGCCCGCCTCCTGGAAGGAGGTGGTGGCGATGCTGCGCACCCCACCGAAGCCACCGTTCACGTACTTGTCGTTCTTCAGGATCGTGCCGGCCCGGTCCAGCGCCTCCGCGACCCGAGGGTCGTTGAAGGGGATCTCGTGCGTGGTCCACTGGTCGTAGACCTCGGGGGTCTGCGTCCGCAGCATCACGTCTTCGATCCAGTCGGTGGCCGGCCAGCCGGTGGCGTCACCGGACTCGATGCCGGCGCACCACGGCTTGACGTCGCTCTGGGCGATCGTGTCGCTGAGCTGGATCATCTGGTCCCAGGTGGTCGGGACGGTCCAACCCTTCTCCTGGAACATCTTCGGCGAGTACCAGACGAACGACTTCACGTTCGACCCGAGCGGCGCGCCGTAGAACGTGCCGTTGACGGTGCTGTACTTCAGCCAGTCCGGCGAGTAGTTCTGCTCGGCCATCGACTTGGTGTCGGCGCTGGCCGGCTTCAGCTGGTCGCGCTCGGCGAACCGGGTGAGCAGACCGGGCTGGGGGATGAAGGCCAGGTCGGGGGCGTTGCCGCCGTCGACCCGTACGGGGAGCTGAGCCTCGAACTCGCCGCTTCCCTCGTGATTGATCGTGATGCCGGTGCAGTCCTCGAACTGCTTCCAGGACTCCGCCAGGCGGTCGGCCTCGATGTCCCGGATCGACGAGTAGATGTTGACCGTATTGCCTTCGTGGCCCTGGTAGTCCTCGTACGGGGCGCACTCCGCGGAACCGGCGTTGCTGCTGCCGCCGTTGCTGCTGCTTCCGGTGCCGCAAGCGGTGGCGCCGAGTGCCAGTCCGATCGCGCCAACGATCGCGACAGCCTGGCGTGGCCTGGCAGAGACCGCCATGCCGTCCTCCTTCCTGTCCGACGCCGGCCGGGATCACATCCGGTTGACCAGGCGTCGATCCGATGGGCGTTCTCCCATGTAAGCGCTTGCATCCGCCCGGGGTCCACCCCTGCACGGACACGAGCGAGTAACAATCCGGAAACCTGGCAAGCGGCCATGGATCCGCGCCCAGCTGCTGAAAAGAGCCCCGTCTATCGACGGATACGTCCACTGACCGAGACGGGCGGCACCACCGCCGGACCGGTCGGCGCTGCCGGCACGGTCAGCCGGGCGGCCCAGGGGCGTCCCGGTCGGTCAGCTGTTCAGCTGCCAGATCGAGTAGTTGAGGGCCGCGGCGAAGGTCACCCACGCCCAGTACGGCAGCAACAGCACCGCCGCCACCCGATTCGCCCGGGCGAACAGCAGGACGGTCACACCGATCGCCAGCCACAACAGGACGATTTCGGCGTACGCCAGCCCGTAGCGGTCACCGGCGAAGAAAAGCGGCGTCCAAGCGGCGTTGAGCACGAGTTGGACCGCCCACGCACCGAGGGCCACACCGAAGCCCACCCGACGCCAGACCAGCCAGGCGGCGACCGCGATCGTCACGTAGAGGACGGACCAGACCGGGCCGAAGAGCCAGGACGGCGGCGACCACGCGGGCCGGTCGAGGTTCGCGTACTGGTCGGCCGCGCCCGACGCGGCCAGGTTGCCGATGACGGCGGCGGCCAGCACGGCCGCCGCGAACCCGGCCAGCGCCCACCACCGCCCGGCACCGTCGCGTCGGGTTTGTTCCGCAGCTGTCCGCATGGTCGATGGTTCTCCGCCGAGCGGAGAGGCAAACCTTCCGGGAGGCCCTCGTCGGGCGATCAGAGCGGCAGGGATTTCCGGCCGACTGACGAACAGCACGCCGGGGTCGCCGCGTCCGGTGGCTCCTGTCGGAAGGACGGAGCACCGGGCGCGACGACCCCGGCGGGTCAGGTGAGCGACGCCCTGCGTCGCACAGGCTAACTGAAGATGCTGACCCCACCCGGGCCGACGAGCAGCCCGACAACGATGAGGACGACGCCCCAGAGGATCTGCCGGCGGAACAGCGCGAGAATGCCGGCGACCACCAGTACGACTGCGAGAATCCAGAGAATCAGCTCCATGGTTGCTGAGTACCCCCGGCGGCGACTTCGGAAACCTCGCCCTGATCAAGGTGATCGCCCAGATGGAAGACGCTGTACGCCTGCTTGATCACCGGGTGGGCCACGTTGCGTACGCGTACCCCGCCCGGTGTGGTGCCCCGCTCGGAGCCGTGGTGGGCGTGCCCGTGCAGGGCGAGTGCGGTCGGCGCGGCGTCGACGGCCTGCCCCAACTGGTAGCAGCCGAGGAACGGGTAGATCTCCAACGGTTCTCCGGCCAGGGTGTCCGGCACCGGGGCGTAGTGGGTGAGGGCCACCAGCACATCGCAGTCCAGCGAGCGTAACGCCTCGCTCAACCGGTCGGCGCTCTCGGTCGTGGTGCGTACGAACGCCTTCATCTCCGGCTCGCCGAAGTCGCTGGCGCACCGGCCGGCGAAACCGCCACCGAAGCCCTTCACCCCGGCGACGCCGAGGCGGCCACCCGGGCAGTCCAGCACCACCCCGTCGCCCTCCAGCACGGTGATGCCCGCCTCCTCCAGCGTCCCCACCACCTGGGGCACCTGGTCACACTGATGATCGTGGTTGCCCAGCACCGCGATCACCGGTACGCCCAGCCCACCGAACTCCCGGGCCACGCATCGGGCCTCGGCCTCGGTGCCGTGTCGGGTCAGGTCGCCGGCGAGCAGCAGCGCGTCGACGCTGCCCGGTAACTGTTCCAGGGTCGGCCGGAATCGGCCGACCACGTCCTCGTCCAGATGCACGTCGCCCACGGCGGCGATCCGGATAACCATCGAACCTCCCTCAGGGCAGTTGCTCGATCTCCGTGGGCGCCTGCGCGCGGATCACCCCGATGTCACTGCTGATCGAGACGTCCGGGAAGCGATCGGCCACCCGACGCAGGATTTCCTCCCGCCGGTGTGCGCTCTCGACCTCGCCGTGCAGCACGAGAGCGCGTTCGGTACGGACCACGGTGATTCCCTGTTCGGCCACGGCCGGATCTTCGGTGAGCAGCCGGTGGATCTCCGCCTCGACGTACTCGTCGGGCGGACCGGCACCGGAGTCGAGGTGTGCGGTCACGTTCCCCCCTTCCCGTCGGTCGTGCCGGAGTGCGGTACGACGTCCAGCCTGTCCAGCAGCACCAGGAACGACTCCGCGTACGGCGAGTGCTGCGTCTCCTTGCGTACCCGTTCCCAGTCGATCTGCTCACGCAGTGAACGGGCCAGCGGCAGCCCACGGGCGAAATCGCAGTAGTGCTGGGAGAAGCTGAGCAGTTTGTGCACCATCAGTTGAGTGGCCGACAACACCGGCATGTGGATGGCGTCCACCGGCCGCACGACCGTGTCGGTGAAGGTCTCCTCGGTCACCGGCGTCTCGACCGGGCGGTGGATCAGGTCCACCATCCGGCCGCCGTCGTAGACCTTGACCAGCCAGTCCTCTGGTGGCCGCTCGGCGGTGAAGCCGGCCTGCCGCAGCGCCTCCAGCGCGGCTTCGACGTCGGACTCGCGGATGAGGAAGTCGACGTCGTGCTCGCTGGAGTGCCCGCCGTGTGCGTAGACGGCGAAGCTGCCGCCGAGAGCGAACGGGATCTCGGACTGTTTGAGCACGGCGGCGACCTTCTTGAGGGTGTGTAGGAGAGTCTCGTCGTCGCGCTCGGCCATCTCGCCTCTCCCGTCGACTCGTCGGGGGTGCCACCGGTGGGATCTCCGATCGGTACCCGGCATTCCGGTCGTCCACACCTGCCCCGCGCGGGCAAGGGGATGAAACGTCTCAAAGAGGATCAATAGTGCACCGCCGTGCGTCTGTCGGATAGCCTTTCCAGGGTGGCCAGATCGATGGGAGCGCCCGCTTCGACGGGAATCCGCTGTGTCCGGGGCCGGCTCCGCACCGTAGCCCTGATCGGCATCGACGGCTCAGGTAAGACCACCCAGGCGTACCGGCTCGCCGAGTCGCTGACCGCAGCCGGCTTTCCGGCCACCTATCACCGCAACGCGGGTGGACGGCGCTGGCTCGGCCGGGCGGCGCACCGACTGGGTCGGCCGGATGCCCAGAGCCTCCTCGGAGGGGACGGGATGCTCCTGGTGGAGTCCGTGCTGCGCTGGCTGGCCATCGCGATGACACTGGTCGGTGGCCTGTTCACCGGTCGGGTGGCGGTGATGGACCGCTACGCGGCCTGCCAGTACGCCAGCCTGCGGGCACATGGCGGGCACCGCTGGGAGCGGCTGGTCCGGGCCGCCTACCGACTCTTCCCCCGACCGCAGGTGACGTTCCTGCTGACCGTCGAGCCGACCGAGGCATTCCGGCGGATCAAGCTCAGGGGCACCGACCACGAGAGCCTCGGCTTCCTGGCCGCCGCTGACCTGGCCTACCGCACGCTGCCGGAGTATCCGACGTTCGTGCCGATCAACGCGGATCTCCCGGCCGAGGAGATCGCCCGGGAGATTCGTGGGCACCTGAACCCCTGGCTGGCAGCCGGAGGCGACCCGATCGACATCGCGGTGCCGGTGACGGAACTGGTGCCGCTTCAGGCCCGTCCGTAGACGGGTACGACGGCGCCGCTGGTGGGCGCCGACTCGTCCGATGCGAGGAAGCGGATCACCGAGGCGATCTCGGCAGGGTCCACCCAGCGGGTGTGATCGGCGTCCGGCATCGCGTCGCGGTTGGTCGGGGTGTCGATGACGCTCGGCAGCACGGTGTTGCAGCGGACTCCGGTCGCCTTGTACTCCACCGCCACCGCGGCGGCGAAGCCGAGCACGGCGGCCTTCGCGGTGACGTAGCCACCGACCCCCGGAAAGGGCGCGACCGCCGCCCGGGCAGCCACGCAGACCACCGCGCCACCACCGGCGGCAATCAGGTGGGGCAGTGCGGCCCGGGTGACCAGGTGGGTCGGGCGGAGGTTGAGGGTGAGCATCCGTTCGAAGTCCTCGACCGGCGTCTCGTGTACCAGACCGCCGCTGGCGTACCCGCCGACGAGGTTGACCACGGCGCGTAGTGGCGACTCGGAATCTCCGGCCGCCACCTCGGCCACCCGGGCGACGTCCGTTGGGTCGGTCAGGTCCGCGACCATCCGCACGGGAGCGTTGGGCTCAGGTCCGCCCAGCGGGTCCGGCTGCCGGCGCTGGGGCGCGACCACTCGCCACCCGGCCGCCACGAACGCGGCGCTGACCGCCGTGCCCAGTCCGCCCGTGGCCCCGGTGACCAACACACTGCGATTCGCCATGAACCGAGGTTAGTGCGGTGCCCGATCGGCGAGCCGTGCGCCCCACCCGTGACCACCGTGCGAACCGTCCTGGGCTGGCACGCGACACCTGCGCGCGGGCTCGCGTCAGCCGGTCGGAGCGCTGGCCGTGGCGGGCATAGGACCGGGGCGCGGATTGTTCGTCAGGGCGTGGGGTATTACCACCGGCGTGGATGAACCGAGCGGTCCACGAACGCGTATCAGGCAGTGACCGGGATCGCAGCACGGTGGTGACCCGGGTCGCTGTGCCTATCGGCCGGGCAGTGCTGCCATGGACCGGGGTGGGCGGCGATCTGTCGATTCGTCGACCTCACGGGGTCTGCCGACGGCGGCCCGGCAGGATGCTGACAGCAAACGTGGACGCTGCTCTCAGCTGATTATCAGGCATTCGTGACACTTTCGACCCACGACATGGAATCCCCGACACGTCTCATCTGTTGTGTAGGTGTCAGCACCGATGGGCACAGCGGAGGTCACGGGGGAGGGCTGATGGGCGTGGGGATGGCAAGGAACCGGGCAACCGGCGCGAGCGAGGGGACCGTGGGCATCGTGGACAAGAACATCGGAATGCGAACTGACGAGGTCGCCGAGGAGCGCGATCTGGTCGGAGTCTACCTGCACGAGATCTCCCGGACGCCGCTGCTGGACGCCGCCAAGGAGGTCGACCTCTCCAAGGCCATCGAGACCGGCCTGTACGCCGAGCACCTGCTGGGCGAGGACCGCGTCCCCGACGGGGCCACCCGGGAGGAGTTGGAGCGACTGATCGCCGACGGAGAGCGGGCCAAGGACCTGTTCATCCGGGCCAACCTGCGACTGGTCGTGTCGATCGCCCGACGTTACGTCCGCTCCGGCATGCCCATGTTGGACCTTATTCAGGAAGGCAACACAGGTCTGGTCCGGGCGGTCGAGAAGTTCGACTACGAGCGTGGATACAAGTTCTCCACCTACGCGACGTGGTGGATCCGCCAGGCCATCAGCCGGGCGATCGCCCAGCAGGAGCGCACCGTGCGGCTGCCGGTGCACCTGGTGGAGGACGTCAACCGGATGCGTAACGTGACTCGACAGCTCACCCGTGAGTTGGGCGGCGACCCGGAGCCGGAGCAGATCGCGGCGGCGCTCGGGGTGACCGTCGAGCGGGTGAACGAACTCGTCCGCTGGTCGCAGGACACCGTGTCGCTGGACACGCCGGTCGGCGACGACGGCGACACCAACCTCGGTGACCTGGTCGCCGACAGCGACGCTCCCTCACCCGAGGAGATCGTGCTCACCGGGTTGGAGCGGCAGCGCATCGAAGGGCTGCTCAACCACCTGGACGACCGCTCGGCCGGCATCATGCGGGCCCGGTACGGGCTGGAGGACGGCCGGGAGCACTCGCTGACCGAGGTGGCCTCCCGGTTCTCCCTGTCCCGGGAGCGCATCCGGCAGTTGGAGATCCAGGCGCTCGGCCGGCTCCGCGAGCTGGCCCGCGCCGAGGGCCTGCAAGCGGCCTGAGCAGGCGACGAGAACGACCAACGGCCGGCGTCCGGGACGCCGGCCGTTGGTCGTTCTTCGTTGT
This sequence comes from Micromonospora sp. ATLC16, assembly GCF_057196645.1. Classification (NCBI taxonomy): domain Bacteria; kingdom Bacillati; phylum Actinomycetota; class Actinomycetes; order Micromonosporales; family Micromonosporaceae; genus Micromonospora; species Micromonospora sp. ATLC16. The sequence goes on along the minus strand of NZ_JBXUOW010000005.1, from coordinate 130,736 downwards.
CGGTGGTTCTCGGGTGTCGAGTCCGGAGGCCCGCCGAAACGGCACGTCACGTCCGGCGGCCTAACGCACCCGACCGTAACCGTACGGTGACATCAGGTCCACGGATCGCTTCTCCACGTTGCGGCCGAAGGTCGGTGCGTGGATGACCTGCCCGTCGCCCACGTAAATGGCCACATGGCCGAGGCTGCGGTAAAAGACGAGATCGCCAGGGCGCAACTCGCCGCGACTGATGTGGGCCACCGCGCCCCACTGCATCCGGGTGTTGTGCGGCAGGGACCGGCCTGCCGCCCGCCAGGCGGCCGAGGTCAGCCCGGAGCAGTCGTAGCTGCCCGGTCCGTCCTGGCCCCAGGCGTACGGCTTGCCCAGCGCGCCGTAGGCGTACCGGACGGCGACGCCGGCCTTGCCGGAGACGGCCGGTGCGTCCTGGGCTTTGCTGGCTCGGTTCGTCGGTCGTTCGGTCGCCCGGCCGTACGCCTCCCGGCGCATCTCGTAGAGCTTGGCGAGATCGCGCTCGATCCGCTTCTTGGCCGAGGACAGCTCGCGCGACTGCGCCGCCTGACGGCTGAGCGTGACGTCGAGCCGGGTCTTCTCGTCGAGCAGCCGCCGCTGGTCGGCGGTGTAGCTGGCGATGGTGGCCTGCCGCTGCCGGGTGAGGTGGTCCAGCGTGCCGAGCCGGTCCAGCACGGAGGTCGAGTCACCGCCGTGCAGCAACGTGTCGACGGTGCCGAGGCTGCCGGTCTTGTACGCGGTCACGGCCAACTCGCCGACGTCCGCCCGGCTCTGTTCGGCCTGCTGCTCCAGCGGGCCGATCCGGTCCTGCAACCGCTCCACCGCGGAACGGTTCTCCTTGATCTTCTCCCGCAGTTCGTTGTGGGCCTCCACCACGCGTTCCAACTCGACGGAGGCCTTTTCGATGCGCCGGGTCAGTTCGGCGGGGGACGGCTCGGCCCGGGCCACCGTCGCCGGCACGAGCAGCGCCAGTGAAAAGGCGGCGACCGTCAGGGCACGCAGCGTGTGCGTCAGGGACGACAAGAGCCCGAATGCTCCTCTCCCGGTGCCGGCGCGGGGCGGCTGAGGCTCCGCGACGGCGACGGCCCGGTGCTGTCCGGGCGGACAGCGGCCGGCCGAGCCGACCTGCCCAACCTAGTACGGGACGGGAGTCATCCGCAGAGAAAGTCGGGACCACTGGGAGTGCTGTGGCGGAACCCGCAGTGACATCCGGCGTCAAGCATGTCATCGGCGACATGTCGGACTGGTCGCTCCCGGCATATGACGTCGGATGCCGGGACGCTTTGACCGACAAGCCGGACTTGGCGGTCTCTTTCCGGCGGCGTCGCGTGATCGCAAGCCTCTGAGCATCGGAAACGTCGCAGCCGGAGTGGCGCGGGCGGCCCACAATGAATCGCGCGACCGGGATTCCCGTCAACCGGCGTCGATGCGCAGGGCGATCACTTCGTGCAGGCGTACCTCGAGTTGCTGCCGACGGAGGCCGACCCGGTGCTACCAGCCGTGGGAGGAGGGGGCGTGGATCCTGATCGCGCGACAACGTGGACGCCACGAACACCCCGAGGCGCCGGCACCGGGCCGACGTTGCTCTACGCCCGGCCCGGGATCATCGTCACGGTCGACCGATTCACCGTCGGGCGCAGCAGCTGGCGGGTCGCCGAGCTGACCCATCTGCACAGCACCCGAGGGCCGCACGATCGGGCGGCGATCCGGGCCGTGCTGGTCTCGACGGTGGTGATCGCCGGGGTGGGACTGCTGCTGGGGTTCACCGGAGGGCTGCAACGACTCACCGCCGGGGCGTACCTGCTGCTCGGTGCCGTGTTTCTGGTGCCGGTGCTGCTCGCGGCGGCGGGCGACCGCTGGCGGCCCCCGGCGTACGAGCTGTGGGGCCGCCGGGCGGGGACCGACGAGCTGCTGTTCAGCAGCGACGACGAACAGCAGTTCGGCCAGGTGAGCCGGGCACTGCGTCGAGCCCGTGAGATGAACAGCTACGGCGGGTGGGAGGATCCGCTGGCCGGCGCCGACCCGTGGCGACCGCGACGGTGAGGGCGGGCGGCTAACCGACGATCGGCTCGGGCGCCTGCGCCTGTTCCCGCTTCTGCTGCTCGGCGGCGACCATTGCGCTCACCCGCCGCTCCGCCCAGAAGGAGACGAACGGTACGGTGCCGGCCAGCATCACCAGGATCATGCGCTTGAGCGGCCAGTCGGCCCGCCGGGACAGGTCGAACGCGGCGACCAGATACACCATGTAGAGGAAGCCGTGTGCCTGGCCCACGGTCTCCACCACGACCGGGTTGCCGAAGCCGTACTTGAGCGGCATGCCGATCACGACCAGCAGGATCAGCACCACGCCGACGACCCAGGCGATCACGCGGTAGCGGGTGAGGGCAGCGCGCACTTCTCGTCAGTCCTTCCAGGTCCGGCTCAGCCGGAATAGTCAGCGGGCTTCGCGCCCGGATTGGCGTTCAACCATGACAGGTAGCGGTTGTAGGCGGTCAGGTCGGCATCGTCCTCGCCGGGACCGGCGGAGACCCGGGCAACCCGCACCGGACGCCGGATCCCCGTCCGTGGCTGCCCGGCGTCGCTCGCGTCGGAAGCGCTGACACCGTCGGTCCCGGCGGGGACGTCCGGGTGATCGGCGGACGCCGAGGCGACCGCGTTCCCGGACGGCGGGGCGACCGTACGCAGCGCATGGCGTACCTCGCGCCACCAGACGAAGACCACGAAGCCCGCGAAGATCGGCCACTCCACGGCGTAACCCCAGCTGATCGCGTTGCCCGCGGCGGCCCGGCTGACCTGCCACCAACCGAGACCGAGAAAGGTGGCCACCAGCACGACCATGGCCACGTGGCGAGCGATCCACGCCGGGGTCCAGAGCCGTTTCATGCCACGAGGGTACCGAAACCCACCGCGTTCTCCGACGCGGTGTCGTAGTGCGGCGGGGTTTGGCGACACCCGGTCTGGGCATCCGTACAGACGCCAGCCCAGGACGGACGAGGGGGCGAGATGACGGCATCGGGACGACAGGACGGATTTCCCGTCGGCGGCACGGAGGTGAGCCCCGAGCAGCGGATTCCCGAGTGGGGCGACGACCGGACGCCGGCTCCCGCACCCGAGGCCGCCCTGCTCGGCATCGATCCCGCCGAGTTGGGCGAGGAGGATCTCATCCGGGAGATGCAGAGCCTGCACCGCACCCGCCTGGACACCTTGCGCCACGCCACCGACTCGGCGCTCGCCAATCACCTACGGCGTACCGCCGAGCTGGAGACCGAGTACCTCGCTCGTCACCCGGGGCGCGAGATCGATCCGAGCCGGCTGCGGGACGCGTGATGGCGTACGCGGAGCGGGGGGTGTCCGCACCCCCGGAGGTAGTCTTCAACACGGCCACCGATCCCGACCGGATCTCCTCGTGGCTGCCGGAACCCTTGCTGGCCAGTGAACCGGCTCGGGAGTGCGACGTCGGGCAACTGCTGGCCCGCTGGACGGCACGTAGCGCCGACTGGTCGGCCGAGCTGCGGGTGGAGCCGGTCGACGCAGGTGGTTCCCGACTCCGGCTGGAGCTGGGCGGGGGCGGCGAGGACGTCAACCGGCTCGCCGACGAGGCGTTGGACAGCCTTGCCAGCGAGGTGGCCGACAACCTGCAGGCCGGCTAATTCGATCGGACCCGCCGCCGGGACTGCGGCGAGTCGTAGCGTGAACCGAAACGGAGGCTGGGTGAGCGATTTGAAGCAAAAGGTAACGCGGTTGCGTCAGGCGTACGCGCCCCACGAGCACCGCCCGCTCGGTGGCTACCTGGCGGCGATGGGCACCTACGCCGGGGTGACCGGCGCGATCGCCGGTCTGGTGAAGGTGACGGGGCGGAGCGTGCCCGAGCGACCCGCCACGTCGGACGTGGTGCTGCTCGCCATCGCCACCCACAAGCTCAGCCGACTGCTGTCCAAGGATGCGGTGACCAGCCCGTTGCGGGCCCCCTTCACCCGGTACGACCGGCCGATCGGCAGCGGTGAGGTGATGGAGCAGGTACGCGACTCGGGTAGCTCCACCCGCCATGCCATCGGCGAACTGCTCAGCTGCCCGTTCTGCCTGGCCGTCTGGGTGGCCACCGGACTCACCGGCGGGCTGGTGCTCGCGCCGCGACTGACCCGCCTCGTCGCCACGGCGCTGACCGCGGTGGCCGCGTCCGACTTCCTCCAGATGGGCTACGCGGTGGCCCAGCAGGCGGCCGAGGGCGGTCACCGCGAGGATTGACGGTCCGCACGACGGGCCGGCCGAAGTTCGGGCCGGCCCGTCGTGCGCAGCTGTCCGAGCGCGTCGCTGGCGGCACGGCCAGCTGAGTGTCCTGGACCCCAGGAGTTCAGCCGGGGTGAGGTTCAGCGCTGCATCCCGGACCAGCCACGCGGTGACTCCGGCTCCCGCTCGTCCTCGTCGGCACCGGTGATGATGTCCCGGTCGACGGCGGTACGGTCGTGCTCGTTGGCGAAGTCGGGCTCCGGCAGGGTGTCCGTGCCCTCCGGCGGCTGGCCGAGCGCGGGCGGATGTGGGTGCTGATCTTCTTCGCGCTGCGCCATCTGTTCCTCCTCGTCGCCGGTCCGGGCCGGCTGGTCATCCCGCCGAACCACCCAGCAGGTCGGTCACCTCGTCGACCGCGTACTCACCCTGCGGCAGCGCGTTGAGCCGGGACAGCAGCTGCGCCGGCAACTCCGCGGCGACCGCGCGGCGGTAGATGTCCACCTGACTGATCCGCTCCTGACCGTGGTAGAGATCGTCGAGCAGTTCGTCGAGCGGACGGGTGTCCACCTCCTCGGTCTCCACCTCGTCCCCGGCCGCGGCAGCCGTGCCGGGCAGGTCGGTGGTGGGCGGATCGAGGGCGGCGGTGTCGACCACGGGCACGTCGGCAAGGATGGCGTCGGGTAGCCGAGCCTGCGTCGTCGGTGCCGTGGCTGCCTCGGTCACGGGTACGTCGTCACTCACCCCCGTGGCCTACCCACCCCCACCCCACCAAAACCCCCACCCGCTCCCACCCCCCACCCGCGTTGATCATGAGGTTGACGGCATCGTGGAGATCGAACACTGCCGCTAACCTCATGATCAACACGACTCTGGGTCGGGGTTAGGCGGGGGTGGGGAGGTTGGTGGTGGCTCGGCGGGCGCGGACGGCGGCGGCCAGTTCGGCGAGCACCTCGTCGGTGGTGTCCCAGCCGATGCAGGCGTCGGTGACCGACTGGCCGTAGGTGAGTTCGCGAGTGGGGTCGAGGTCCTGTCGACCCGCTACCAGGAAGCTCTCCAGCATGATCCCCACGATGCCCCGCTGGCCGGCGGCGATCTGCGCGGCCACGTCGGCGGCGACCACGGGCTGGTTGCGGTGGTCCTTGCCGCTGTTGGCGTGGCTGGCGTCCACCACCAGCCGTTCCGGCAGCCCGGCGGCGCGCAGCAGGTCCAGGGCGCCGGCCACCGAAGCGGCGTCGTAGTTCGGCCGGCCGCCGCCGCCCCGCAGCACCAGATGCCCGTCCGCGTTGCCCCGGGTGTGCATGATCGCCGGGATGCCGGATACGTCGATGCCGGGAAAGACGTGCGGCACGCCGGCGGCCCGGATCGCGTCCACCGCGGTGCCGATGCTGCCGTCCGGACGGTTCTTCATGCCGATCGGCATGGACAATCCGGAGGCGAGCTGGCGGTGCACCTGGCTCTCCACGGTCCGCGCCCCGATGGCTCCCCACGCGACGGTGTCCGCGATGTACTGCGGGGTGATCGGGTCGAGGAACTCGCAACCCACCGGCAGGCCGAGACGCAGCACGTCGAGCAGCAACGCCCGGGCCCGACGCAGACCCGTGTTGACGTCCCCGGAACCGTCCAGCCCCGGATCGTTGATCAGACCCTTCCAGCCGACCGTGGAACGCGGCTTCTCGAAGTAGACCCGCATCACGACCAGCAGGTCCTCCTCGACCCGCTCGGCCGCCGCCCGGAGCCGGTGCGCGTAGTCGAGAGCGGCGGCGGGGTCGTGGACCGAGCACGGCCCGACCACCACCAGCAGCCGGTCGTCGGTACGGTCGAGCACCTGGCCGACCCGCCGCCGGCCCGCCAGTACCGCCGCCGTGAGGGTGTCGTCCAGGGGCAGCTCGTGCAGCAGCAGGGCCGGGGTGGTCAGCGGTACGACACGGTCGATCCGCTGGTCGATGACCCGGTGGTTCTGCGGGGTCGTCACGGTGGGCATCCTTCCGCCGACCGCACCCGGGGCCGGTGCCCGGGTCGAGCCGGCTGCTCGTACGCGAAAGGGCAGGAACGAAAGCTCCTGCCCGGCCGGCTCGACAACGGTGACGTCAGATCATGGTGAAGTCACCGGCCTGCGAGCCGGCTGGCTAAACCATCGATACGAGCGCGTCACGGCGGTAAGCGTACCTGACCGCGCCCGAGCGCTCATCCTCTCGTGGACAGGGCCTCGCCTCCCGTTCATCGGCACCCATGAAACTCCCGGTTGCTCCAGCGCCACCCAACGCGGATCACCCGGCTCTACTTCTCGTCGCAGCGCGGGACGTCCGGCTCCTCGTCCGGCGGCATCACCTACGAGGTGCGTGGCCCGTTCCGCTGAGCCGAACTGCACGGTGATTGGCAGGGCCCCTCGGCGGTGGAGAAGGGGCCCTGCCCGACCCGAGTGCGGGAGAAGGCGGCGGGGTATGAGGAGCGGCATGACTGACGAGCGAAGCGACCAGGAGCGGGTGGAATCCCGCGCCCACCTGCTACCGGAGGAGGCGGCGGCCGGAAGCGACGACGCGCGTGCCCAGGCCGACGCGATCCTGGCCGAGTCCGACGCCCGGGCGGCCGACCAGAACGTCGCCCCGGACACGGTGCTGGAACGGCGTACGTCGGATCAGACCGTCAATCCCGTCGAGCCGCCGGCCTGAGCGCTGACGCCACGGCCTCGGCGGGATCCCCGGTAGGTGTGCTGGCGCAGCCAGGCCAGGGGCCCGGCCAGCCGCAGTTCCTCCGGAACGTTGCTGATCGGATCGAAGGCCAGCGCGGCGTCCTTCCCCACACCGAGCTGATCGCCGATGGTGACCTGCCCGAACGGCCGCCAGGGTCCGGCGGCGGAGGCGACGGCGAGGACCAGCCCGGGCCGGCCGGCCGCCACCGCGGCGGACAGGCCGGCCAGGTCGTGGCCCAGGTCGGGTGATTCCGGGTCGGCCAGCGCGGCCAGCCAGAGCCGCCGCCGGCCGGTCCGGTACGACATCACCGAGCTGTAGGTGCCGGTGAACCGGCGCCGGGGCAGTGGCAGGTGTCGCAGCACCGGCGCGGCGGCGCTGGAGCTGAGCAGCAGATCGAACGGCCGTCCGGCCTGGCGGTGTATCCGCACCGCCAGGCCGAGCACGTCGGGCCAGGCGTCCGGGGTGGGCGTTCCCTTGGAAAGACGGACGGTGGCCGGGTAGTGCCCGGGTCGGTCGAGCAGCCGGACGCCGGTCGGCGGGCCGGACGTACCCCAGACCAGCACCTCACCGGCGAAGGACCGGCCGGCCGGATGCAGCAGCCGGCCCTGGCGCAGCCGGGCCAGGGCCCGTGCCGCGCGTTCGGTGATGACGGCGGGCTGCGGCCAGGGAAATGTCGGCATGCCTTCCGCATACCCAGGGCCGTACCGTCGATGCCGTCGCCGGCACTGCCGTGGGGCGTCGGTCGTGCGTCACCGGCGACCTGTCGGCGCGGCTCGCCGGTGGGGCGTCGCGGGGCCTGCCGGGGCGAAAGATCGGATAGCGTCGGTGCCATGCCCGACAGCGGTTACCCCTGGCCGATATCGACGACCCGACTGGACAATGGCCTGCGCGTGGTGGTCAGCGAGGATCGCACCGCCCCGGCGGTCGCGGTCAACCTCTGGTACGACGTGGGTTCCCGGCACGAGCCGGCCGGTCAGACCGGCTTCGCCCATCTCTTCGAGCACCTGATGTTCGAGGGCTCGACGCACGTCGCGAAGACCGAGCACATGAAGTTGGTCCAGGGGGCCGGCGGCTCGCTCAACGCCACCACCAACCCGGACCGCACCAACTACTTCGAGACGGTCCCGGCGGAGCATCTGGAGTTGGCGCTCTGGCTGGAGGCCGACCGGATGGGCGGGCTGGTGCCGGCGCTGACCCAGGAGACGCTGGACAACCAGCGGGACGTGGTCAAGAACGAGCGGCGGCAGCGCTACGAGAACGTGCCGTACGGCGACGCCTGGCTGCGGCTGCTTCCGCTGCTCTATCCGCCGGGTCACCCGTACCACCACGCCACCATCGGCTCGATGGCCGATCTGAACGCCGCCGACCTGGCCACCTTCCAGGCGTTCCACCGGGCCTACTACGCGCCGAACAACGCCGTGCTCACCGTGGTCGGTGACACCTCCGTCGACGTGGCCGTCACCCTGGCCGAGAAGTACTTCGGCGGGATCCCGCCCCGGCCGGAGATCCCCCCGGCGCCCGACGGCCGCGTCGTGCCGGCCACCGGGGTGCCCGCCGAGGAGACGGTGGTCACCGAGGTGCCGGCACCCCGGGTGTACGTCGCGCACCGCACCCACCCGTTCGGCAGCCCCCGGTACGACGTGGTGACCGTGCTGGCCACCGTGCTCGGCAGCGGCCGGGGCAGTCGGCTCTACCAGCGGCTCGCCGATGGTGAACGGATCGCCCAGCCCGATCTGGTCGGGGCGTACGGGGTGGATCTGGCGCATGCCCCGGCCCCGCTGATCGCCACCGCCACCGCTCGTCCGGGCGTCAGTGGTGAGCGGTTGGCCGCCGGGCTAGCCGAGGTGGTCGACGAGCTGGCCACCGTGCCGGTCACCGCCGCGGAACTGGACCGGGCGAAGGCGCTGCTCACCACCGCCTGGTGGCGACAGATGTCCACGGTGGACGGCCGGGCGGACGCGCTGAGCCGGTACGCCACCCAGTTCGGCGACCCCACCACGGTGGCCGAGCGGCTACCGGCCTGGCTCGCGGTGACCGCCGAGGAGATCGCCGAGGTGGCGGCCGACACGCTCGCCGCCGACGACCGGGCGACCCTGACCTACGTTCCCGAGGAGAAGCTGTGAGCGCGAGCAGTGCGCGGCCCTCAGTGACCCTGATCGCCGACCGACCCGGGCCGGGTGCGGCCCGCCCGTACCGTTTTCCCCAGGTGGTCCGCCGCTCTGTCGCCGGTGGCGACGTCGTCGCCGCGCACCTGCCGGGCCAGAACCTGGCCGTGGCGATGCTGCTGCTGGACGCGGGCACCGGCCGTGAACCGGTGGGCCGCGAGGGACTCGGCGGGGTGCTGACCAAGGCCCTGGAGGAGGGCACCACCCAGCGCGACGCCACCGCCTACGCGCTGGCCATCGAGGCGCTCGGCACCGAATTGGTGACCGGGCTGGACTGGGACACCCTCCAGGCGAGCGTGCAGGTGCCGGTGGGTCGGCTGGGCGCGGCCGTGGAACTGCTCGCCGAGGCGGTGCGCACCCCGAGGCTGGACCCGGACGACGTCCGGCGGGTCCGCGACGACGAGGTGACGGCACTGCGGATGGAGTGGGCGAATCCGGGACCGCGGGCCGACGCGGCGTTGCGTGCCGACCTGTACGGCGCCGGTAACCGCTGGGGCCGCCCGATGTACGGCGACCCCGACTCGGTGGCCGGTCTGGACGTGGAGGACGTCACCGTCTTCCACTCGGAATGGCTCATCCGTCCGGGCACCCTCGTCGTCGCCGGCGACCTGGACCGGCTCGACCTGGACGCCCTCGCCGCCACGGCGTTCACCGGCACCGGCGGCGGGCCGGTGGACCGGGGCGCACCGATCGACGTGCCGGTGCGCGCCGAGCGGCGGATCATCCTCGTCGACCGGCCCGGATCGGTGCAGTCCACGCTGCGGCTCGGTCACCCCGGACCGCACCGGGCGCACCCGGACCATGTGCCGATCGCGCTCGCCGGCACGGTGCTCGGCGGGGCGTTCACCTCCCGGCTGAACCACCTCATCCGGGAGGTCCGCGGTTACACGTACGGCATCCGGGGCGACTTCGCCTCGTCCCGCAGGTTCGGCCGGTTCGCGGTCAGCTCGGGGGTGCAGACCGCCGTCACCGCACCGGCGCTGGTCGAGGCGGTCGGGGAGATCGCGCGCACCCAGGCCGGTGGGGTGACCGAGGACGAGCTGGCGGTGGCCCGGTCCTGGCGGGCGGGCCAGCTGTCGGTCGAGTTGCAGAGCCCACGGGCCATCGCCGGGGCGCTGAGCACGCTTGTGGTGCACGACCTTCCGGACGACTATCACGCTCGGCTGCGAGAGGAGTTGCTCGGTGCCCAGGTCGCCCAGGTCTCGGCGGCTGCCGCCACGCACCTGCGCCCGGAGTCGCTGACCCTGGTGGTGGAGGGCGACGCCGCGGTGATCAGGGACGAGCTGGTGGCCACCGGTCTCGGTGAGTTGATCGACCATCCGTCGGCGGGCTGACCGTCGGGGGCCTGACCGGTCCGCGTGTCGAGAGTGTGACGTCGGTCGCGGCAGGGGCGGGCCGGGCTGAGATGCTGCGGTCGCCGACGGTGGTGCGGCGGTGTTCTTCCGGCGGAACCGGCCGGCGAGGAGGGACTGTCCCGGACGGGACCGGCTCGACCCCGCCGGCGGGATCCCCGGTGGTGGGAAAGCGTTCCCGGTCCGGGCACCGGGCTGGGTAGCCTCGCGGGCATGAGGATCGGCATTGTGGGAGCCACCGGCCAGGTCGGTGGCGTGATGCGGCAGGTGCTGGCGGAGCGCGACTTCCCGGCGGAGCAGGTACGGCTGTTCGCCTCTTCGCGCTCGGCCGGGCGTACGCTGCCGTGGCGCGGCGAGGAGATCACGGTCGAGGACGCCGCCACCGCGGACTACTCGGGGCTGGACATCGTGCTCTTCTCGGCCGGCAAGGGCTCCGCCAAGGAGTTGGCGCCCCGGGTGGCCGCCGCGGGTGCGGTCGTCATCGACAACTCCTCGGCGTTCCGGATGGACCCGCAGGTGCCACTGGTCGTCGCCGAGGTCAACCCGCATGCCGCCGCCGACCGGCCCAAGGGCATCATCGCCAACCCGAACTGCACCACCATGGCCGCCATGCCGGTGCTGCGTCCGCTGCACGCCGAGGCGGGCCTGGTCGCCCTGGTCGTCTCCACCTACCAGGCGGTCTCCGGTGCCGGCCTGGCCGGCGTCGCCGAGCTGGACGAGCAGGTCCGCAAGGTCGCCGAGACCGCCAGCGGGCTCACCTTCGACGGCGGCGCGGCGGACTTCCCCGCCCCCCGTTCGTTCGCCCAGCCGATCGCCTTCAACGTGCTGCCGCTGGCCGGCTCGATCGTCGACGACGGGTCGGCGGAGACCGACGAGGAGCAGAAGCTCCGCAACGAGAGCCGCAAGATTCTGGAGATCCCCGACCTGAAGGTCTCCGGCACTTGCGTACGAGTGCCGGTCTTCACCGGTCACTCGCTCCAGATCAACGCCCGGTTCGCCGGGCCGCTCAGCCCGCAGCGGGCGTACGAGCTGCTCACCGACGCGCCCGGTGTCGCTCTCTCCGCTGTGCCGACCCCGTTGCAGGCGGCCGGGCAGGACCCGACGTTCGTCGGCCGGATCCGCGCCGACGAGACCGTCGAGCACGGCCTGGCGCTGTTCTGCTCCAACGACAACCTGCGCAAGGGCGCCGCCCTCAATGCCGTGCAGCTTGCCGAACTGGTCGCCGCCGAGGGCTGAACCACCACCGACACCGGGCCGTCCAGCGCCGGGTCGTGGTGGCCGACCGGGGTGCGACTGGGCGTGCAGTGCCGGCGCGGCAACCTGCCACGTTACTGGCTGCGGCCGTCGGGTAGACCCCTGGTTGCCCGATATCCAGAGGGAGGCGCCATGACAACGGTCGGAGAGTTCATGACGACCCGGTTGGTGACCATGGACGGCAACGCCACGCTCGTCGCGGCGGCTCAGGAGATGCGCGACTCCGCCATCGGTGACGTGGTGGTGACCGACGGGGGCAACGTCGTCGGCATCGTCACGGACCGGGACATCACGGTCCGAGGCGTGGCCGAGAGCATGGACCCGGACACCACGCGGCTGAACCAGATCACCACCAAGGACGTGGTGACGGTGAGTCAGTACGACGACGCCGTCGCCGCCGCCGACCTGATGCGGACGTACGCCGTGCGGCGGTTGCCCGTGATGGAGGACGGCCGGCTGATCGGCCTGGTGTCCATGGGCGATCTGGCGGTCGAGCGGGAGCCCCAGTCGGTGCTGGCCGACATCAGCGCGGACGATCCCAACAACTGATCGCCCCACCAGCCGAAGCCGGTTCCCGAGCCATCGGGAGCCGGCTTCGCGCGGTTCGACGCCACGCCCGTCCGCTCCCGGCAGCTCGCCGTGGCCGACGACGGGCCGCACGGCCTCACCCCAAGCGGGTGAGGTTGAGCCACCGGGCGTCGGGGACCCCTGCTTGTGGGACATGAGCGACCGGGAGGAGGGGCCCGATGGCGGACGCGACCACGCGGTTCTTCGAGGACCTCGACCAGCAGGGGTACGAACCTCTGCTGGCGAAAACCTCCGGAGCCCTGCGCTTCGACCTGCACGAGGGGCCGCAGACCACGCACTGGCTGGTGCGGATCGACCGGGGAAACATCCGGGTCAGTCGGCAGGGCATGGAGGCCGACACGGTGGTCGGTACCAGCCCCGCGCTGTTCGAGGAGATGGTCACCGGCCGTGAGAACGGGCTGGCGGCGCTGCTCCGGGGGGACATGACGGTCACCGGTGACGCCCGCCTGGTGGTCCAGGTCGAACGGATCTTTCCCGGGTCGCCGTCCGCGCGGGGACCGCAGCGCTACCGGAAGGGGGTGCAGTGATGGCGCCCAGCCACACGGTACGGATCCTCGACGGCAACAACTTCGTCGTCAGCGAGGCCACCGGGGACATCGAGGCGACACCTACGGAACCGACCGGGCTGTTCTCCATCGACACCCGCTTTCTCTCCAAGTGGGTGCTCACGGTCAACGGTGAGCGACTGAACGCCCTCTCCTACGACGACCTCCAGTACTACGAGTCGCGCTTCTTCCTGGTACCCGGGCTGGCCACGCACTACGTCGACGCGAAATTGTCGATCATCAGGGAGCGGGCGGTCGGTGGGAGCTTCCGGGAGGACATCACCATCCTCAACCACGACGAGAAGGCGGTCGACCTGGAAATCCGGATGGATGCCGGCTGCGACTTCGCCGACCTGTTCGAGGTCAAGGACGAGATCCTCAACAAGAAGGGTGAGATCTACTCCGAGGCCGAGCCGGACCGGCTGCGCCTGGGCTACCGGCGGGGCAACTTCAAGCGCGAGACCATCATCTCCTCCTCCGCGCCGGCCCGGTACGACCGCAACGGCTTCGCGTACTCCGTCCACCTGGAACCGAACGAGCAGTGGGACACGCGCATCGACGTGCAGACCCTGGCGCTCGGCCCGGGCGGCAGGGATCTTCGCCTCGGGCTGCGGGTACACGGCACCGAGCGGCTCGCCCTGCAACACGACCTGGAGGAGTGGATCGCCAAGGCGCCGAAGGTGAACAGCGAGCACGACAAGGTGGCCGCCACGTACCGCAAGTGCATCGTGGACCTGGCGGCGTTGCGCTTCTCGCCGCTGTCGCTGGGCAGCCAGACCCTGCCCGCCGCCGGCCTGCCCTGGTTCATGACCATGTTCGGCCGGGACAGCATCCTGACCTGTCTGCAGACGTTGCCGTTCACCCCGGAGCTGAGCGCGACCACGCTGCGGATCCTCGGGGCGCTGCAGGGCACCCGGTTCGACGACTTCCGGGAAGAGGATCCCGGGCGGATCCTGCACGAGATGCGCTACGGCGAGAGCGCCGCGTTCGAGGAGCAGCCGCACTCGCCGTACTACGGAGCGGTCGACTCGACACCGCTGTTCGTGGTGCTGCTGGACGAGTACGAGCAGTGGAGCGGCGACGGCGCGCTGGTCAAGGAGTTGGAGCAGGAGTGCCGCCGGGCCTTCAAGTGGATCGACGACTACGCCGACCTGGTCGGCAACGGGTACATCTGGTACGAGCGGCGTAACACCGACACCGGCCTGGAGAACCAGTGCTGGAAGGACTCCTGGGACTCCATCTCCTACCGCGACGGCACCCTGCCACCGTTTCCGCGGGCCACCTGCGAGGTGCAGGGGTACGCGTACGACGCGAAGATGCGCGGCGCGCGGCTGGCCCGCGAGTTCTGGGACGACCCGGCGTACGCCGACCAGCTGGAGCGGGGGGCCGCGGCCCTGAAGGAACGGTTCAACCGCGACTGGTGGGTCGAGGACGGCGGCTACTACGCGCTCGCGCTCGACCCGGACGGGCACCAGTGCGACGTGCTCAGCTCCAACATCGGCCACCTGCTCTGGAGCGGGATCGTGGACGACGACCGGGCCGAGCAGATCGCCAACCACCTGGTCGGGTCGCGGCTGTGGACCGGCTGGGGGGTGCGGACCCTGGCCGAGGGCGAGGTGCGCTACAACCCCATCGGCTACCACAACGGCACCGTCTGGCCCTTCGACACCTCGTTCTGTGCCTGGGGTCTGCGTCGGTACGGCTTCGCCGAGGAGGCCGCCATGGTCGCCAACGGCATCCTGGAGGCCGCCCGGTACTTCGACGGACGGTTGCCCGAGGCGTTCGGCGGTTACCCGCGTGAGCAGACGAAGTTCCCGGTGGAGTACCCGACGGCGTGCAGCCCGCAGGCGTGGTCGACGGGGGCCCCGCTGCTGTTGCTGCGTACGATGCTCGGCCTGGAGCCGCACGAGGGGCACCTGGCGGTCGAGCCACGACTGCCTGTCGGCATGGGCCGGATCGAGGTGCTGGACATCCCGGGCCGTTGGGGCCGGGTGGACGCCTTCGCGCGTGGCCGGGTCGACCTGCACTAGCTCGCCGGGTGACCGCGCGGCCGGGTCGCCCAACCGGGCGACGGGCGACCCGGCCGCGCCCCGGCGGGTCGTGGTGACCGCCGTCCTACCGGTGCGTAACCTACTCGGGGTAAAGTTCCGGGATGTCGGAACTCGTGTACCCGCCCGTCATCACCGCAGCGAAGACGATGTTCCGGGTCCTCGACCTGAAGCTCACCGTCGAGGGCGATCATCACGTTCCCCGCACCGGGGGAGCGGTGCTGGCCAGCAACCACGTGAGCTATCTCGACTTCATCTTCTGCGGCCTGGGCGCCCTCGAGTCCCGACGTCTCGTCCGTTTCATGGCCAAGGAATCGGTGTTCCGGCACCGGGTGTCCGGGCCGTTGATGCGCGGCATGCGACACATCCCGGTGGACCGGCGCGCCGGTGCCGACTCGTACGCCGCCGCCGTGGCGGCGCTGCGCTCGGGCGAGGTGGTCGGCGTGTTTCCCGAGGCGACGATCAGCCGCTCCTTCACCGTCAAGAAACTCAAGAACGGGGCGACCCGGATGGCGCGCGAAGCGCAGGTACCGGTGCTGCCGGTCGCGCTCTGGGGCACTCAGCGGTTGTGGACGAAGGGACGTCCACGTACGCTCACCCGCCGGCACATCCCGATCACCATCCTGGTCGGTGAGCCGATGGACCCGACCGCGTACCCGGACCCGGCCGCGATGACCGAGGATCTGCGTACCCGGCTGACCGCGCTGGTCGACCGGGCTCAGCGGGATTACCCGGACCAGCCCGCCACGCCGACGGACCGGTGGTGGCTGCCGGCGCATCTCGGTGGCAGCGCTCCTACCCCGCAGGCGGCCGCCGTGCTCGACGCCGACGACCACCGCTCCGCGACTCCCTGACCACCTCGTCCGGACCGTCGCGGAGGCTCATCGCTGGCCGGACACCGCGTCGTACGGCGGCGCGTCGGCGTGCCTCGGCCGGTAGTAGTCGTCCCGGGAGTGGAACTCCACCGGCAGAGCGCCGGGCAGCAGCACCTGCCCCGCGCCGCTGAGCGCTGCCGTCCGGGTCAGGCGGGCCAGCGCGTCCCGCTCCGGCGGGGACAGGTCCACCAGCTCCGGCCGGAGCAGTCGGAAGGTGGCGATTTCGTGGCGCAGCTGCCGGGCGAGCGCGCCGATCCGGTCGTCGGTACCGACCAGGGCGAGTGCCGGCTGCCGGATCGTACGCAGCGCGTCGCAGACCACCAGCAACGTCGCGGGGCTGTCGCCGGCAGCGGGCAACAACTCCAGCCGGGACGGCCACTGCCAGCGGATCTGCCCGCTGACCAGCCCGGGCCGCCGGGCCGCACCGCGCTGTCCCGGGCCCACGAGGGCGAGCTGAGTGCCGGCGCCGACGTACGTCAGCCGGTGATCGGTGACCGTGAGGACCACCGGCGCGGGCAGCGCCCAGGCACGGTAGGCGTCGCTCGGATCGAGCAGGTAGCCGGCCACGTCCACCCGGTGCCGGTCGAGCACCTGCTCGCCGAAATCCGGCACCAACTCGTGCCGTCGGTCGAGTACCGGGCCGGTACTGTCGTCCACCGCGTCGAACCGGTGCGGCGCGATGAAGAACGGGGACGCGTCATCGTGCATCGTCGGAACCTCCGGTGCGGACGGCTGCTACTCACGAGCCTCGCCGAGACATCCGCCGCTGTCATGACGCCCGTTAGGGGGTCGGCTGATCGGTCGACGCCCGCGACCGGTAGATACCAATTTCCTCCGGTCGGACGAGTCCGTCCTCGATCGCCCGGGCGAGCAGCGCCGCCTTCGTGGCGGCCGGACGGCCCGCCCGCGTGTACTTGATCCGCGCCCGGTCGACGTACTGCTTGACGGTGTGTTCGCTGATCCGCATCCGCCGGGCCACCGACGCCTTCGACATCGACTGGAACCACAACAGCAGTGCCTCACGTTCCTTGTCGGACAGCACCGGCCGGTCCGGTCGCGGATCGCCGACCATCGCGCCGGCCAGCGCCGGTCCGACGTACGGCCGGTCGCTCGCCGCGTCCAGCACGGTGGCCACACAGTGTTCGCGGCCCTCGTGCTTGGCGAGGAACGCCACCGCCCCGGCGTCCAACGCGGCCAGCATCGTCGTCGGATCGGAGTGTTCGGAGTAGACCACCACCCGTCGCCCGGCGGAACTCAGCTCGGCGAGCTTGTCCAGCACCAGCCGGCCGTGCAATCGCAGGTCGAGCAGGACCACGTCGGCCTGCGGTGCCGCTCGCAACACCTCGTCCGGATCGTCACCGGTGGCCAGCACGGTCAGCCGGGGCTCGGTGGCCAGCCAGGCGCGCACTCCGTCGATGACAACCGGGTGGTCGTCCACGATCGCCACACCGACGGGCCGTCCCGGCGTCACCGGTGCCAGCGCGTCTGCGTCCATCTGATCTTCCCGTCCCGTTC
The DNA here is from genome assembly GCF_057196645.1 of Micromonospora sp. ATLC16. NCBI lineage: Bacteria > Bacillati > Actinomycetota > Actinomycetes > Micromonosporales > Micromonosporaceae > Micromonospora > Micromonospora sp. ATLC16. Next base: position 113,468 of record NZ_JBXUOW010000005.1, on the reverse strand, counting down.
GTAGAGGTGCTCCACCTGCCCGTCGTCGCCCTCCGGCGGATGCCCGGTGATGTCCGGGCCATCTCGGTCGGGTGTGACGAGGCTGATCGCCACCTCGTCGGGACCGGAGACCACGGTCAAGCGGGACCAGTCCTGTGCGTCCGCGAGGCCGGCGGTGAGCGGATCCGCCAGTTTGCGGCGAACCCGCACCGGCAACGATGGCGGCGTACCAATTGTGACCAGGTCAATCGACAGGCCGTTGCGCTCGGCCAGATCGGCTGCGGCCCGTAACTCGTGCAGCAGGGGGTGGGGCACGTCATCGGACTCGGCGATCAGGCGACGCAACTGGGCAGCGGCCCGTACGCAGCGGCGCTGCACCTCGGGGTCGGCCGGGTCGGCCCGCCCCCGAGCCAGCTCGGTCAGCACCTCGCTGGCGGCGCGACCAACCAGATTAAGCCGCTCGCCCCGTTCGTGGCGGGCCCGTTCGGCGGCTTCCCGCTCGGCCACCACCGCGTTCGTGGCCACCGCCGTGGCGGCCCGCTGCCGGGACAGCGCGGCAAGCGCCGTCGCACCAGCGAAGACCGCCACCGGCAGCGACGACGTGCCGTAGAGGGCCATCGTGGCGCGGGCCAGGTCGGCGGCGCCCGTCGCGCCGTGCAGTACGACGGCGGCCAGCGCGGTGGCCGCGTGCGCGGCCAGCAGCACCAGCAGCTGGCGCACCGGCCGCCCCCAGAGCACCACCAGGAAGAACCAGGCGAGGGTGCCCCACACCCAGTTCGCCGGGCTGAACAGCTGTGCCCGGCCCACCGTGGCGAAGACCGCCACGTCGACTGCGAGCAGCAGGCCGGCCAGCGGCGCCGCCGGCAGCGGGGTGTCGCGTAGCAGCCGGATCCCGGCGACCACGCCGAGCGCCGCTACGAGTAACCAGCCACCCAGCACCACCTCGGGCACGGCCAGCGTCGACCGGGCGGCGAGCACCGCGGGCAGTCCGATGGCCAGGTGCCAGACCAACGCGATGGTGACCGCGACGATCCGGGCACCCCGATCGGAGGTTTGGGCAACCGCGGCGGCGGCCGGGACCGCACCGGCCTCGTCGGACGCCGGTCCGGCCCTCGGGTTGGGCATCGGACCCGGCCGGCGCCGACGCAGCAGGGACGTGGGCGTGCCGGCTCGCCGTCGGAACCCCGTCTCGCTCGTCCGCCGGCTCCCCGACAGCCGCTCAGCCGACATCGGACCACTCCAGCCGGATCCGGGTGCCCCGACCGGGCGCGGAGTCGACGTCGGCACGCCCGTCGATCGTCGCCATCCGGCCGTGTACCGACTCGCGCAGACCGTACCGGTGCGCCGGCACGGTGGCCGGGTCGAACCCGGGACCGTCGTCGATCACCTCGACCGTGACGGCGCCGGCATACCGGCGTAGTCGCAGCGCCGCCCGCGCACCGGGGGCATGGTTCACCACATTGGCCAGCGCGGCGTGTGCGCTCTCCGCGATGGCCTCCGCGACGGGTGCGGCCACCGTGCACGGTGGCAGGTCGGTGGCGACCCGTAGGCCGGGTAGCCGGGCGAGCACGGCCCGGAGACGCTCGTCCAGCCGGGCGGTCGCGTCGTGCGGCACGGCGCGCGCCTCCGCCAGCGCGGCGAGGGTACGCAGGTCGCCGGCGCACCGCTCGCGTAGCGCGGTGGAGGACCTGTCCACCGCGCCCTGCCCGATCATGGTGAGCGTCGCCAGCACGGTGTCGTGCAGGTCGCGGTTCTGCCGTCGTTCCGCCTCGCGCGCGATCCGGGCGACCATGGCGTCCCGGGCGGCCCGCTGAGCGGCCACGAAGGCGGTGTCCGCCCGGGTGATTCGGCGGCGCATCACCGCGGTCATCATCGCCGTACAGGCGGTCTGGGCCAGCAGGGTGGCGGCGTGCGCCCTGGCCTCGGTCGAGTTCCCGGCCGTGTGGGCACCCGTCGCGTACGCGACGGTGACCAGCAGTCCCGCCGGAATCGACAGGCAGGCCCGTGCGGTCGCCTGGGCGTTGATCACCGTGGTGCTGGCCAGCACGGCGATCCAACTGACCTCACCGGGCAGCACCTCGGGTGCGACCAGAACCGGGATCGCCAGGCACGCGGCGCTGGTCAGCGCCACGTCAACCGCGACGAGTGACGCGTCGACGCCGTCCCGCCAGGCGCGCAGCGCGTACCAGAGCGACCAGCCGGTCAGCACCGCCACAGCGGGTAGCAGCAGTACCGGACGCACCGGTGGGGTACGCACGGCGAGCGCCACCACGAGGCAGAACAGGCCGCAGGAGAGCCGCAGGAGCGCCGGCAGCCGGGTGAAGATGAACGCGAGCGCGCTGGTGGCCGGACGGTCCACCATGGCGGGTGACGTGATCAGGCTGGGCAGGGCCGGCATCGGGAAAGGCATCCTTTGCGACAAACGACCCGATCCGGGTCCGCGCTGCGGAGATCGACGCCGGAGAATAACACGCGGCAGCGGAGCTGATGACTGTGGGTGACGTCGAGGTCGACCCTCGGTCGCCTATCCGTCACGCTGCGCCGCTGCACCCTCGCGTAGTCCGACGCGGTCCTGCGGGCCGCGCTCCGACCGTATTTTCACCGCCACAGGGTTTCGGTGCCACATGCTAGATTCACAAATATCGATACTTTAGGGGGTGGCATGAAGATCCGACTCGCGGTCGGGGCCGTACTCACCGCCGGTCTGGTCGTCGGCAGCGTCGGCGTCGCCGGCCTGGCCGGCGCGGTCCCGAGCGCCGAACGTCCGTCCGGTGCCCGCGACGACGCGCCACCCGCGCTGCTCGCCGTCGGCGACTTCGACTTCTCCCGGCCCGAGACGGTCGCCACCGGTCTCCAGGTGCCGTGGGGGATGGACTTCCTGCCCGACGGTAGTGCCCTGGTCGCCCAGCGACCCACCGGGCAGGTGGTGCGGGTCCGGCCCGGTCAGTCGCCGGAACCCGTGGTCACCATCTCCGGTGTGACTCCGGTCAGCGAGGGCGGCCTGCTCGGCCTGGCCGTGTCGCCGACCTACGCTCAGGACGGCTGGATCTACGTCTACTTCACCACCGCGAGCGACAACCGGATCGCCCGGTTCCGGCTCACCGCACCGCAGACCCAGCAGCCGATCCTCACCGGGCTGAACCGCGCGGCCATCCACAACGGTGGTCGGATCGCATTCGGGCCGGACGGGATGCTCTACGTCGGCGTCGGCGACGCCGGACAGACCGCCTCCGCACAGGACCCGCAGAGCCGCAACGGAAAGATCCTGCGCATCCGGCCCGACGGCACCGTCCCGTCGGACAACCCGATCGCCGGGTCACCGGTCTACAGCCTCGGCCACCGCCACGTGCAGGGACTGGCCTGGGACGCCCAGGGCAGGCTGTACGCCACCGAGTTCGGTCAGAACACCTGGGACGAGATCAACCTGATCGTCGCCGGCGCCAACTACGGTTGGCCCACCGTGGAGGGCAGGGCCAACGATCCCCGCTTCCGGGACCCGTTGCTCACCTGGACCCCGGCTGAGGCGTCACCGAGCGGCGCGACCATCGCCGGGAACCGGCTCTTCGTGGCCAGCCTGCGCGGCAACCGCCTGTGGAACGTGCCGCTGAACGGGTCGGGCGGTGTCGGCACCCCCACCGCCGAACTGACGGGCAGCTACGGGCGGCTGCGCACCGTCGAGTACGGCCCGGACGGGTGGCTCTGGGTCACCACCAGCAACCGGGACGGCCGCGGCACCCCGGCCGCCACCGACGACCGCATCCTCCGCTTCCCGCCCCGCGACGCCACCACACCCCTCCCACCACACCCCCTCCGACGACGCCGCCACCGACCACACCCCCTCCCACCACGCCCCCTCCCACCACTCCGCCGCCGACCACCGGGCCGGCTTCCTGCACGGTGAGCTGGACGGCCAACCAGTGGAACACCGGCTTCACCGCGGACGTACGAGTCACCAACCGCGGCGCCGCGCTGACCAGCTGGACGGTGACCTGGTCGTTCAGCGGCAACCAGCAGGTCACCAACGCGTGGAACGCGCAGGTCACGCAGTCCGGAAGGAACGTGACCGCGCGCAACGCCGCCTGGAACGGGAGCCTGCCGACCAACGGCACGGTGAGCTTCGGCTTCCAGGCCACCTACTCCGGCACCAACGACCGCCCCACCGACTTCCGCCTCAACGACACCCCCTGCCAAACCAGCTGACCACCGCATCGACCCCACGCCTGGTGCCAGATCGAGCCAATCTTGGACAGTTCCCGTTCTTCGCTAACGGGAACTGTCCAAGATTGACGGTGACGCAGCCTGGCGGCGCCTGTTCGGTCCGCGCGCCCGGGGTGCGGAAGGATGGGGGCATGCTGCGATCACCCCGCGCGCTCCTGTTGGACTTCGGCGGTGTCCTGGCCGACGCTCCACGACAGCCACCGGCACCACCGGAACTGGTGCGTCGGCTGCTCGACCTGATCGGCGGCATCGTGTCTGCCGAGCAGATCGCCGCCGACCTGACCGAGGGCGGCCGGGCCTACGCGCGGTGGCGCGACGACGTCGGCCGCTCGGATGATCCGGTCGAGCTGCCACACGCGCAGGTGTGGGCAAACTTCGTCACCGGTACCTGGCCCGAAGCGGCCCGCACGGCGGTCGAGGAAGCGGCGACCCCACTGGCGTACGCGTGGGCGTGGCGACCGGAGTGGCAGGTCCGCCCGGGCATTCCTGAGGCGTTGCGGGCCGCGGCCGACGCGGGTCTGCCGATGGCCGTGGTCAGCAACGCGCTCTGCGGGGCGGCGCATCGGGACTTCCTCGCCGCCGCCGGGCTGTCCGACCTGTTCGTGGCCGAGTTCTACAGCGATGAGGCCGGGCTCCGCAAGCCCAATCCCCGCCTGGCCTGGTTGGCGGCGGACGCCGTCGGCGTACCGATCGGCGACTGCTGGTTCGTCGGCGACAGCGTGCACCGCGACGTGGCCTGCGCTCGTCGAGCTGGTGCCGGTGCCGCGATCCTGATGCGCTCACCGCGCACCGACGGCGAGCCGTCCCACCCCGACCTACGGCCGGACGCCCGCACCGAGGACGGCCACGGCCTGCTCGATCTGCTGCGCCAACGCAACTCCTCGCCCGAGGATTGCCTGCGCGCCCGGCAGGATTCGAACCTGCGGCCTTGGGATTAGAAGTGGTATTCACGTTCTGGCCCCTGGCTTCACGAGCTTCTTTAGCTGCAGAAACTCTTGCTCCGAGTCGCTCTACTTTCCCTGGCAACCTGCATTTCGCACCACGAATAGCTCCACGGGTGGCCAGGGACGCTAGGTGCCCAGTGGTGTGGTGACCCCTGTAATCCCGTTCGAGGGCGTTCGAGGGTCCGATGGGCGGGTGGCGGTTCCTTCGGCACGTAGGAGTCAGCTCCGCCGGCAAGTCGACGGCCTGCGAACCTTGACATCTTCAGGAGCGCCGGACCGCAAGCACTCCCGCTATGGTGTCTGAGTGGCCGAGGCTGGCTGGCTCCCCATGTGAGCTTGAGTGTTGCGGTCCGGAGATTGCTCCAGTTGTAGCTCTCGGTTGCGCTGCTCTTCCTTAAGGTCCTCTACTCGCTCTGCATACGTACGCATGGCTTCGTCTTCGTCGATGTCGTCGGCATAATCGCGAATGCGAAGATCGAGAGAATTGCTTTCTTTTTCGATCGAGTTAGCTGTCTGCTGCAAGTTGAAGCCGCGCTCGCGGAACTTGAAGTAGCTGCTGAAGCCCGCTGCGGCAGTAACCATGATGCTCAGCACGACTGTGATCCAGTTAGATGGATTGGAGCCTGCCATTGCACTTGTTAGACTCGTGACTAGGATTGACCCAAGGATTATGACTGCCTGGAAGGTGTTGTGAATCCTTCGATTCTTTGCCGCGCCTTTGCGGGCCTCTTCGACATACTCCCAGGCTTCATTCCAGTACTTGGACCTGCTGGCCTGATACCTTTTCTGCCCGGCTGCTGTGGATCCTGTTCTGTAGTCGACGGTGCGGCGTTTGGCGCGGAGGCGCTTTAACTCACGGTCCAGGTCGAACAGTTTATTTCGCTGGGACCTAAGCGCAAACAGCGAGAAAATTAAGGATATGGGCGACACGATAATGAGGATCGCAGTCGCGCCTGCCGCGGCACCTTGATCTCCAAGGAAAAAGGCTGTGACAAGGGTGGCTGTGCCGATCGCGCTGACGATCGTCCAAATCGCTATGATCTTGAAATAAAATTTCCCCTGGTCAAGCCTGCCTTCCGTGTCGGCTATCTGGACTTCAATGTCGGGGTCGATGCCTGAAGGCGAGGTGGCCATGACGCTCCGAGACGGGGAATTGACAGCAGATCGATCAAGCACGTTAGCTGTTGAGTCGCTCTTTCCGGAAGGAGAGGGCGAGACAAATTCAATGAGGCGTCGGTCAGATATCCGACTTGTGTTCCGATTTATGTCGCTTGGCACCGAATCGGAGGGCTGGGTGACGAACGTCGCTACCCCGTGTAGATCAACGCGATTCCCAAGCTGATGTTGCAGGGTCAGCCCATAGACTGAGGCGGATCACCGCCGGAGCCAGAGTCCACGGGAGGGGTTCGTTTTGGCAGCTCAGAGAGGTAAGCCCTGGTTTCCGATCGCCTGGTCGGTGCTCGCTCTCCTCTGCCTATGGCTGACAGTCGCTTCGGCGTTGGATCCGGACGGGCCATGGTGGGTGCCCGTGACCTTCGGAGCCTGCACCCTGGTCGCAGGGGGCAGTGTTGTCGCCTGGCTGCGGGAGGGGCGCAAGGGGAACCGCTCAACCTAACGTTGTCGTCCATCCCGGCCTGCCGAGAGACCAGTGGGATGACGAGGGCGGTCGCCGCTCGCGGCAGCGGGTGGGCGCGGAGGTGACCGCCGTGCGCTGGTCTAAATGGTGAGAATGGCAGAAACCCCGACTCAGCGGGGTTTCTGCCATTGCGGCCATTTGGACCAGCGGGCTACGCGAGTCTGCGGCCTGCCGTCGCGGGCAGGGCGTGGACGGTGCCGGCGGTCGCGTGTACGTCTGGATGAACGAGGAACGCGGGCGACGGTGGACGTCCGGCACCGGTGCGGGCGGGTGGGTCCAGGTGGCGCAGGTACCCGTGGATTTCCAGCAGGGACAGCACGGGGTCGAGGTCGGCGGCGGTGGGGATCTGGCTGCGGACGGCCCGGTACAGCTCCTTCTTCGTGAAGGTGGTGGAGCCGGTGCGTTCGATCCAGGCGAGTACAAGCCGGGCGTATCGCGTGCTCTTGTCGGCGCCCATGTCGTCGAAGGCGGCCAGGGCGTGAGCGGCGAAGTATTCGCCGAGCAGGGCGGCCCGTTCGACGGTCTCGGCGGTGACTGGCTTGCCCCATCCGTCGCGGAGGTGTTCGGCGAGATGGATCAGCCCGGCGATGCGGACTACTGCGCCGGTGTATTTGCTGCCCCAGTCCACGACGTGTCCCCATGCCCCGCCGGGTGCGAGGCGTGGCTCAACGGCCCGTTCGATGTCCAACACCCGTTCGTTGGCTTCGGGGGTGAGCGGGAGCACTGCCGGGTCGGTCCATTCGGCGAGGCTGGCGACGAGGGCACCGAGGTTGGCGGCGTAGGCGGTGGCGATGGGTTCGGGTACCGGGTCGGCACCGATCTTTCGGCGGCCGACGGTGTTTTCCGGCAGGCTGAACAGGATCCGGGCCAGGAGTCCTTTGCCTCGGAAGCCGGGCATGTCGGCGATGTCGCGCAGCACGTCGGGTTGCACGGCCAGGCCGAGGGTGAGCGCGGGGTGTTCGACGTGTTCGGGGGCGCGGGATCGACGGTTGACGCGCAGCATGTCCCCCGCGTGGCCCTTGAGGAACACCTCCAGGTTGGGAGTGCCCGAGTAGCGGCCGGCGATGGTGGCGAAGATGCCGCCTTCCGGGGAGAGGACGGCGAGGCGTCCGCCCTGCTCGGCGAGCAGGGATGCGGCTTCCTCGCTGGTGACATCGTCGGCGACGAGCTGCGGCAGGACGGGGACGTTAACGGCGTCGGCGTTCATCGCGGCGGCGGTCGCTTCGGCGAGCAGGGTGTCTCGACCGGACGCGTCGGCGTTCGCGGCGGCGATGGCGGCTTTCTCGGCCGTTTTCCCGGCGACGCGGGCGGCGAGTTCGGCTTCTACGATGGCCGGTTTGGTGCGCTCGACAAGGGTCTTCTCGGCGGCGAGCAGTGGTCCGGTCATGGCGGCGAAGACGGCTGACTTGCGGGAGCCGGGCGGTAGGACGACGACGGTGAACAGGTTCGTTGGTTCGCGCCAGGAACCTCGTACTTCCACTTCGGCGCGGCCTCCGGCGGCGGTCGAGAGGGCGGCCAGGGCGATGCAGCCGGCGAGGTCGACGGGGGTTTGGGTGAACTCGGCGACGGCGTAGACGTGCTCGGCGACCCATTCGGGCAGCACGTAGGCCGGGAACTCGGGGAGGTGCCGGCGGTCGCCGAGCGGGACCAGCGGTGTCCACTGTGCGCCGGTGGCGGCGTGGTCGAGCATCGCGCGGCCGGTGGCGAGGATGTCGGTGACGTCGGCACCCTGGCCGGCTCTCTCGGCGAAGTAGACGCCGAGGTCGGCGACCTGGCGGCGGCGGGAGTGGTCGGCCACGATCCGCGCGTAGTGACCGGCGTTCGCCGTGGTGGGCACGGCGGCAATCAGGGTGTGCAGGTACGGGGCACCGCCGACCTTGACCAGGTCGCCGGTTGCTGCCAGTCGAGCGGCCAGGGCGATCGGGTCGACCGGTTCGCCGGCGGCGTGCATCGCGCAGAGCGCTTCCCACAGGCGACCGTGGGTCGGCCGGTAGAAGTCGGCCGGGGTGAGCGTCGAGGCGAGGTCGGCGACGACGGACGGGTTGAGCAGCGCAGCGCCGATCACGGCCTGCTCGGCGGCGTGGTCGTGCGCGGGCGGTCGGGTCACGATGACGTGCTCCTGTCGTGAGTCGGGGAGGGCAAGTCAGGCGGCGGCGCGGCCGGGGCGCGGCCGGCGGATCGCGGCGGCGCGGGTCACCAGGTCGCGTAGGCCGGAGAGGAGGGTGCCGAGCTGGCGGCGGGCGGCCGGGTCGACGTCGGCCAGGGCGACGCGTACGCGGATCTCGGCGTGTTCGCGGCCGTCGCTGGCGCGAACGCGGACGAGGACGGCTCGCGCGTGGCCGGGAAGGTCGACCCGGATCTCTGCCGAGCGGTGCTCGGCGAGGTTGCAGCGGTGATCCTGGGCGCACCACCCGGTGTGCTGAGCGGTGCCGGTGCGGCGGTTCACTGGTTGCCGGCCCGGTACTCGGCACGGACGTACTCGGCGAGGCGGCGGCCGATGCGGACACGGCGGCCGGTGCCGTCGCAGCGGCGGCAGTCGCGTCGGGTGCCGATGGCGGTGCGGTGGTAGCGGTGGCCGTGGCAGCGGCAGCAGCGTCCCCAAGGGGACACCACGCACAGAATCAGGTACCACGCTGCGTAACTGAGGGAAAGAAGGCTAGCGAGCAGGGCGATGGTGGTCACGAAACGCCTCCACGAGCCGGTTTGAGGGTGCAGACGGCCGACGCCGCTAGTTGTTAGGGCGCTGGCCAGGGTTGGGGTGGGTTGCTAGCGGGGTTGCTAGGTCTAGCGGGGGGTGCCGCTAGACCTAGCAACCACACGCTGTCCGGGTTAGGCGGCTTTGTCGCCCCGGCGCTTGTTACGCTCCGCTACCGCGTCGGTGATGTGCTGCCGTTCGATGCCGCGCCGGTTGGCGCCCTTGCCGGTGGTCGGGTCGGTGCCCCACACCTGCCCCGTGGTGATTCCGTACGGCTTGAGGGCGGCGGTGAGTTGGTCGCGGGTCAGGTCCCCGTACGCCTCGGGGTTGAGGTCGGCCAGGCGCTCGGTCAGCGTCTCGGCCCACACCTTCGGCTCGGTCGCGGGAACCACGGTGAGGATGTCGTCGAGCAGCGTGTCTCGCCGTGCTGCTGGCGTGGCCGGGGTCTGCCCGATCGCGTGGCCGGTCAGCGTGCCGGCAGCTTCCCGTAGGGCGCGTGCCCGGTCGGTGATCTTCTCGGCGGTGGGGCCGTCGACGTAGAAGGTGCGGACGATTTGGGCGTCGTCGGCCGCGCCGACGAGGTAGCCGACGCCCTTGTCTTTCTTGGCGAACATCGTGGCGCGGATGCCGTTCTTGTAGGCGCTGGTGCCGAGGATCATGTCGTTTTCGATCTGGCCCATCACCCGCAGGCAGAACCGCGTGCCCGCGTTCGCGCTGACCCCGGTGGGCAGGCTCTTGGCGTCCGGCCGCTGGGTGGCCACGACCAGGATCACGCCCAGGGCGCGGCCGAGCTTGATGATTTTCTCGGCCAGCTCTCCGGCTTCCTTGCCGAACTCCGGGTGGCTGAACAGTTCCTGCACCTCGTCCAGGGCGACGACGAGCCAGTGCAGGCCGAGCTTCTTGCGCCGGGCCAGTTCGGGGGTGACCTTGTTGTCCGGGCAGACCGCCTTGGGTAGGCCCTTGATGACGGCGGCGCGGCGCTGGCATTCCTTGCGCAGCTCCCGCAGCGCCAACAGGCCCTCTTCGGCGGTGTCGTCGTCCTGCCCGGAGGCGTAGCGGGCGGACACCTTTTCTAGGGGGTCGAGGCCGCCGGTGCCCTTGAAGTCGAAGCACCACAACTCGGCGTACGGGTCGAGGGCGGCGGCGAGCATGGGCACCTGGGTGGCGGCGGTCTTGCCGTAGCCGGGAATCGACCCGATCAGCAGGTTCGTGTAGGGCATCTCGAAGGAGATGATCCGGCCGCGCGGGTCGGTGCCGAACGGCACCGGCCGGGCGAGGTCGAACCCGCCGGACGCCTTAAGCAGCGGCCACGCGGCCGGCTTGCTCGCGGCCATGTCCTGATCCCCGACCCACAGCAGCAGCCGGCCCGGGTGCACCTCCGGCTGCCCTTCCGGCCAGACGCAGCCGAGGGGGCGGGTGAGGCCGGCGGCGAGCCGGTCCCGGCGCTCGATCACGTCCCCAGCGGTCACGCCGGGCGGCAGGTCGATGTCAGCCCGCCATCCCGGCCCGTCGCGGGTGATCGGGGCGGTAAAGGCGATCGCGCGGTTGCCCTGCTTGGCGATGGCCTGGCTGATGCCGGAGATGCCGAGCACGGCCAGGGCGCGCACCACCACATCCGAAGTCAGCCGAGCCACGCGCGGCACCACCACGGCGGTATCCAACAGGGGCTTGTCGGCCGGCTGCCCGACCATCCCGCACAGCGTCACCAGCAGCGCCAGCACCGCCCACCGCGCCCACTCCGGGGCCAGAGCGACCGCCACGCCCCCGGCCAGGGCGACGGCGAGGGTGAACGTGGCGACGATGCCCCGCCACCGCACCCGGCGGTCACGCTGCCGGGACAGCTTGAGGTAGTCCTCGGCGCTCTCCCTGCGCACCGTGGCCTGCCGGACCGGCTCACCTTCCCAGTCGAACAACCACCGGGTCGCCCCGGACAGCATCCGCCACGCCCCAGCCGGGGACCGGAAGGCGAGCTTGCCGGCGTACTTCGGCAGGCGGGTGGCGTGGTAGGCGGTGGTGTGCAGGAGATGCCCTACCGCCCACCGCATCACGTCGCGCAGCTCGGCACGGGACCGCAGCCACGCGGGCAGGATCGGGCGACGCTGACCGGCGCGTACGCCGTCGAGGGTGAGCCGCGGCGCGCGCTGCGCGGCCGGCGAGTCGACCAGCACCGGCCCACCGTCGTCGGAGTCGGTGCTGCTGCGGGCGGTGCGGGCGGCGTCCAGGTCGACCACGTTGGTGTCGGGGGCATCCTCGGTCAGGTCGCGCTCGGCGGCCCGCCAGTCGAAACGGTCGTCATCTTGGGGGGACGTCATGATGGGTGTTCCTCCATGTGATGTTGTGGCGGTGGGTGAGGGTCGGCGGCGCGGCGCAGGTTGGTAGCCAGGTGGCCGCGCCGCCGAGCAGGGGGTCAGGCGGCGAACAGGGCGGCGATGAACAGCCAGCCGATGTGCCAGGACTGGTCGAGGGCGTAGGCACCGGTGCCCAAGCTCGGGTTGTCGTCGCGGCCGGGCCGGGGAGCACCCAGGGCGTAGAAGCGGGCCGAGCCGAGGGCGGCGGCGATGCGTTGGAGCGGGGTACGCCGGTCTGCGATGTAGTGGGTGACCGCCGAGATGGTCAGCCCGACCGCCACGCCGGCCGGGTCCAGCCGTAGCCCGGTGCCGGCGATGAGGAACACCAGGGCCAGGCCGGCGGTGGCGGTGTAGGTGGTGACGTGGGTGGCGCAGGCGATGCGGCCGGTCCAGCCGGGCCCGCCCTTGCAGTCGGCCTGGTGCTGGGTCTGCACCCAGTGGTCGGCGACCTGGTGGGCGACGTAGAGGGCGACGAACACGGCAGCGAACGCGGCGGCGTGGGTGCCGGTGGGATCTGCGAACATGGGTGGTCTCTCCCGAGGTTGTTGGCTGAGGGGTTGAGGGCCGGCGGCGCGGCGCAGGTTGGTAGCCAGGTGGCCGCGCCGCCGGGCGGAACTAGTCGTGCGTGCGGACGAGGTGTGCGAGGGCGGCGCCCATGCCGAGCACTGCCACCGGCAGGCACGCGACGGCGGTGGTGATCCACCACGGGGCCGACGTGACCCCGGCGGCGACGAGCAGGTGATAGGCGACCTGGCCGAGCGCGCCGACCAGCAGTGAGGCGATGGCGGACCACTTGGCGAACCGCCGGGCCAGGTCCGGAACCCGGCCGGACAGCCACACATAAAGCGCGTAAGCGCCGTAGGTCTCGACGCCGATCGGCAGGGTGATGGCCGAGTTGATGGAGAAGCTGTCCCAGATGCCCGGCAGCGGGTGGACCTGGCCGAACCCGGTGAGTCCGCCGAGGCCGACCCACCCGGACCAGATTGCCACGAACGCCGGCAAGGCGAGCAGCACCACCGGCCACGCCACCGCCCGGCGGTTGTCCGTCGAGTCGGTCGGGATCGCCTCGGTGGTGATGTTGGTGCCCAGGTCTGCGACGGGTGCTGCCTGCTCCAACACGACGGGCGGCGTGTCTTCGCCGGCCGGCGGCAGGTCCAGCGCCGGGGCGGGGTCGGCGATCGGGTCCGGGGTGGTGTCGGCCGGGTCGGTGGTGGGCTCGGTGGTTTGTGGGGTGTCGGTGCGGGTGAGGGCGGCGAGGATCGCGTCTGCCTTCGGACCGCCCACCCGCAGTTCCTTCTTGATGCGGTTGCGCGACGGGATCTCGCCGAGCTGGTCGGCAAGGTCGCGGGCGGCCGGGATCAGGTCTTCGACCGGCCGGGGGAAGGCCGAGAGCGTGGGGGCGGTCATGAGTGGTGTCCCTCCGATACGTCAGTGCCGTAGATGAGTGAGAACAGGGCTTGTTGCGGGGCCAGACCGACGGTGATGCGGGATTCACCAGCGGGGCGGGGGATTGGGAATCGGCGGCTCACGGGGGCCACCGGCTACGCGGCCCGGCCGGCGGCCGACCGGACGGCGAGCAGGGCTCGCGCCTCCCGCAGCACCCGACGCTGCGCTCGGCGAAGCCGCTGCCAGTCCAACTCGGTCGGACCGGCGTTGCCGGTCAGCATGACGATCTGCGCGTCGAGCAACAGAACCTCAGCCTCGATCAGCGGCAACTCCTGCTCGATCTCGGCGAGGTCAGCCCCGCTCGGCTCGATCTCGGGGGAGTGGTTCGACTCAGTCACTTCGTGTCCCTTCTGGCTGATCTGGCGCTCTTAGATGTGCGCCTCTGTTGCGCAACAAGGTAGCGATACGCGAGTCTGTTGCGCAAGGGGGTAGCGGTATGTTGGTCCGATGAGTGATGCGCGAGATGAGCTATCAGCAGCCACGAAGCGGTACCGGCGCACCGAAGCTGCTCATGAAGCCGCACGCGAAGCGGTGGTTGCGGCGGTGGTTGCGGCGCTCCGTGACGGCATCGGCCCGGGTGAGGTCGAGCGGCTGTCGCCGTTCAGCGGTGCCTACGTCCGGAAGCTCGCTCGGGAGCACAGCGTCCCGCCCGCGCCGCCCGGACCGAAGCCGGTAGCCCGGTAACGGTCATCCAGCGGCCCGCAGCGTGTGGTTGCTCGCGTCCACGAGACCGTACGTCAGCGCGGACGCCTCCATATCGTCGATGGCGCGCGCTGGGATGACGAAGCGTCCACGCACCTTGATGGCCGGGAACTGGCCGGCATGAATCGCACGGTAGAGGGTCACCTCCGACATGCCGAGGATCGCTGCGGTGTCCGCGACCGACCGGAACCGGGGGCGATCGTTCTTGGCGGCAAGGGGTTCAGCCACGGGAGTCTCCTCAGTAGTCTGTGGTCGCTGTTCCGTTCGGCTTGCTGAGACCAAGTGAAGTCGCACGAGAGCGGATTGCCTATGCAGACGTAGTGCAACAGCGTGCAACTTCGTGCAACTTGCAAGATCGGGAGACATGGTGGCGACGGTAGGCCGCTGGACAGGGAGATTGGCCTGCTCGCTGCAAACTGCCGCCGGAATGACAAACGAGGGGTTCGCAGGGTGGCTCGGGATCGCGACGAGGACAGTCGCGTACTGGCATAGTCGACCTGATACGGTTCCTGGGAATGCCAATCAAGACGTGCTGAATGCCGCCTTGGATCGTGTTTCGGATTCGGTCCGTTCCCGGTTTCTCGAAATGCTCAGCGGAGCGCAGTCTGAGGGAATTGCCGGCAAGGGCGGCATCGTTGTTGATGCTGTGAGCGCTGCTGCCGATTCGGTCACCAACGATTCTCTGCTGATGAGCCTTGCTCTGCCACACGACTCGGTCGAGTCCTTGCAGGAGGACGTGACCCTGCTCGCCCGGTCGGGAGGCATGGCGGCCTTCGACGTGTTCAGCAGTGCCCGACGGTTGCGGGACGAGGCAAGGGCTTTGGTCGAGCGCACCCGTCGGCCCACCGAGCTGGCCGATCTCTACGTAATTATCGGTCAGAGCGCTTCCCTGATGGCCTCCACCGCCTTCGATCTGGGGCACTGGAACGAGTCCGCGGCGCTGGCCAGGGCATCGACGCAGTACGCCGACCTGGCCGGACATGCGTCATTGAAGGCATGGACCTACGGCCTGCAAATGACTCTCGCTAACTGGCGTAACGAGCCTGATTCCGCGCTGAGCTACTTCGCTCGCGCTATGCGAGCAGCGCCGGAGGGCGAGCCGAGACTAAGGCTCCGTTATATCGCTGCCCGCTCTCACGCCTTGCTCGCCGATTCCGGTTCAGTCGCTGCCGTCTTGGAAGCGGCCCAGCGAGACAGAGAATCGGCGAACCAACCGGACGAACTGGCGACCTCTACTGGCGGGGAGTTCGCATTCGGTGAAGCACGGGCGGCGGCATGTGCGGCGGCGGCATGGCTTGACCTCCGCAACGGTGAGCAGGCCGCGAGGTACGCCCGCGAGGCGTTGCAGGTGTACGAGGCGTTGCCGTCGCCCAGGCGGCCGTACTCACAGATCAACGGAACGCAGATCGACGTGGCCGCTGCGCACCTTCACATGCGCGACAAGGACGGTGCGGCCGAGGCGCTGCGTACCGTCTTGGATCTGCCGCCGCAGAAGCGCAACGTCTCGCTGACTGGCCGGCTGTCGCGGATAGAGCACCTGCTGAGCCAGTCGCCGTGGGACCGCGACGCGGACGCGCGCCAGCTCGCCGAGCGCATCTCGGCGTGGTTGTCGGAAACCTCAGCCCGTCCGCTTACCTGATCGGTGCCAGGCGGCCAACACCTGCGCTTCCTTCTTCCGGCTGATGCCGATCTCGGCGGCCCGATCGTGGTTGCTGGCCTCGCCGCTCTCCACCATCCAGCGCCAGGTGTCCCGGACGGTCAGGGAGAGCGGCCGGCAGCGCAGGCCGGCTGTCTGCGCTCTGGTCGTGTCCACGCGCCACACGCCGTCGAAGGTGCGCCAGAGGGGGAGCTCGGACCACTGCCGGATGCCTTGGCTGAGCAACACCTCGTTGGGCACCCAGTTGAAGGAAGCATCGCCCCGGGTGGCGTGGGCGCAGTCCGCCAGCAGTCCGCCGAAGGTGGCGCCATCCACCGGGGCGCAGACGTTAAACGCTCCCGAGCAACCTTCGACGATGGTGTTAACTGCGAACGCGGCCAGGTCGCGTACGTCGATCGGCTGGATGGTGCGGTCGGGGGAGCCGGGGGCCAGGACTTCCCCTCCAGCAGCCACGCGGCGCAGCCACCACGGCAGGCGGCCGACGTACTCACGCGGGCCGAGCACTACGCCGGGGCGCAGGACCGTGGTCCGGTCAGCTCCGAACGCGGCGGCGGCTGCCGCCTCGCAGCCGGCTTTCTGGTAGCCGTACTGGGTCGGTCCGTCCTCAGTGTCAGTGCCGTAGTCCGGGCCGGCGTCAGGTGGGCAGTAGAGCACCTCTGACTGCTCGCTGAGGGGCTTCAGCGGCCAGTCTCGGTAGACGCTGACCGTGGACATGAAGACGTAGCGAGCGGCGACGGGAGCAAGTGCGCGAGCCACGTCGAGAACGTTCCTAGGCACGTAGCCCGAGGTGTCGACTACGGCATCCCAAGGGCCGGCGGCGGCAAGGGCGGCGACGTCCTCAGGGCGGGTCCGGTCGCCCCGGATGGGCCGTACGGCTTCCAGGAAGGGATCGGAGGTGCCCCGATTGAACGTCGTCACCTCCCAGCCGGCATCGATCGCAGTCGTGACGATCGCGTGTCCTACAAACCAGGTTCCGCCGAGCACCAGCAAACGCATAAGCCCATCATGCCGAGCGGGACGATCGCTCGATCGGCGGAGGGTGCCGGCAGCCAGTTGCCGAGTTAGTCACGAGACCGAGTCAAGGCGGCCCGCAAGCGGGCCGCGCCGGCCGCGCTCGGCCTGCTGGCGGCGCAAGCGCCGGCATCGGCCGGCGCACCGGCCGATTGCAGATGCCTTGAGGACCGGAACCGATGCCTCCGGCGGGGATCTTCGACAGAGATGGGGCCGCCCACCTCCACCGTGAGTCCGGGCGAAGCCGAACAGACCAGCTCCCCGGTGTCAACACGGTGGATCGTTGTGTTGACACCGGGGAGCAGGCCCGTTCCACGATGTGCGGACTCACGGCGGAGATGGGCTTGAGGCAGAGGAGCGGTACGTGGCAGACGAGGTGTTCCCGAGCGATCTTTCTGGCCACTTCTGGGCAACGCTGGAACACCGGCCTGAACTCGATCGATGGCGCTTCGAGATCATCGACTACCAGAACAACGTCCTGCTCAGTGGCTTGGCCTGTAGCGAGCGGCAGGCCGCAGCCATAGTCAACGCATGGGACCAGGTGATCGCAACGTCACCCGACGAAGAGGACCCCAGCATGGATTGGGTCGATGACTCGGAATGACGGGTGGCCTGCGATGGCTACGGAAGTTGGTCCTCATCACCGAGGTTCAGCATGAAAGGCGATCCGGAGTGATCCGGCTGCCACCCAAGGCCAAGCGCTCGTCGTATGGCGCTGGCGACCGCCGAAGGCAGCACCGGAGACGACGGAGCGTTCATCCAGTTGGCCGGATGAGGCGACGCCATCTGGACGACGAGAGTGGCGCGGCCAGGCGGATCCGTCCGCTCTACAGCAAAGCTCATCGGCGACCAGGTCAAGCCCTGGCTGTACGTCGGCTTCCGGCGGACGATCCAGCGATAGCCCTTGCCATCGACAACGATCGGTCTACTGCCTCGCTTGTTGAGCGCCACCGAGCCTCCCACCATGCCGCAGCAGCATTTCGCGGCCGTACAGCCATTCGTACAGCCAACACTGTCGACCAAGGCCGACGCGATCCGACAGCGGCAGACGCCTTGAGCAGGGGCAGGTTACCGCGACCAGCCATCCCTGATCTTCTTCTAATCCCCAGGCCGCCGGCTCCAGTCCTGTCAGGTGCCATCAAGCACGTCGCCAGACTCGCCTGACGGAATCCACTGGCGCTCAAACTCCTCAGCCGTGATCTCCCATTCAGCCCAGTCCTCGAACTCGTCAAGCTGAGCTAGCCCGAGCCCGCCGAACTGGTCATCGGGGTGATCTGGCCCGTACCGCAGCGCGGGCCCTGAGTCGTACACCTCGATCTGGCGCACCGGCCAACCGTCCTCAGCCGTCTCGAAGTAGTACGTCGCACTGCCCCAGTCATCGAACTCGTCGCCCCGCGACTCGTCCCATCGTCGTCGGAAGTAACGGCGACTCACCATGAAGGGAGTCTCTCGCACCAGCGGTAGTCGCCTCCGACCACACCGCCGCAGCCTCCGGGCGGACGCCTGACGGTCTGGGAGCCGCTGCATCAGTCCTCATTTAGTCCTCAAGAGGCCGGATCGCGCCTACCGACACTGAGAGATGCCGAGAGGGATTTCCGCAGGCCAGGCGGGGTCAGGGCAGGTGGACAGAGGTGGGAAACTTGATCTCGTAATGCGCGTGTCGTCGTCAGAGATGAGCCGACCGGCGTAGGGCGGGCCGAGTGTGTGCGGCGCCCTGAGCCAGGTTGCGGCCAAGGCCATCTGGCGAGTTCTGATCGACAGGGTGTGCGACGGTCGCCCGACGACCTCGGATGACGCTTACCAAGCCCTCCGCCGTCAGCAGCGCCACGGCGCGGTGAGCGGTTCCGACCGAAACGCCATGCGCCGAAGCCAGCTCGGCAACTGCCGGGAGCTGGTCGCCGGGCCGTAGCCGACCGGCCGTAATCTGCTCGCGCAATTCGGTGGCAATCCTTTGATACGGACTGCTTCCCACCGTGTGTTGCGTCGGCCCGACAGGGCGCGGCGGCATCCGTGCGGCCAGCGTCCCGGCCGCACGCTGGTCCGACTCCGACAGCCAGGCGGCGTAGACCCTGAGCGTCGTTGTCCCGCCGCCGCCATGACCAAGCCGGCCGGCGACCGTCCGCACGTCGACACCCGCGTTGATTAGCTCGGTAGCCGAGTAGTGGCGCAGCGCGTGGATGTGGCTGTCGATGCCGAGCCGAGTGGCGAGCCGGCCGTACCGCTGGGTGATGGTGTCGGGCCGGTAGCCGCGGCTGTTGTCCGGCTCGGGAGAGAAGACGTAGTCGGCAGGGTCGGCGTCCGCGTCGAGCTGGGCCAGGCGGTCGAGGTACCGGGCGTGCAGCTCCCGCAGCACTTCGATCGTCTCCGGGTCGAGCGCTACCCGCCGCTGTTGGTGCGTCTTCGTGTCCTTCTCTCGCAGCTCGCCATGTTCGTCCAGGTAGGAGCTGCGCCGCAGGGTCAGCACGCCGGCGGCCAGGTCGAGATGATGCCAGCGCAGCGCGCACAGCTCGCCGCGCCGGGCGCCCGTCGTCATGGCGAGCCAGACCAGCGCACCCCAGTCCGGAACCCGCCACGCCTCGTTGATGATGCGCGCGGCGTCAGCCGGGTTGGGTGGTTGCGGGTCAGGGTGCGGTGGCGCGGGTGGCTCGGCCTGCCCGGCGGGGTTGACGGCGATCCAACGCCACCGGACGGCCCGGCTCAGTGCGCCACTCAGGATCCAGTGAATCTGGCGCACTGACGACGCGCTGAGCGGCTTGCAGACGTGCGGCCGGCACTTCGCCGTGCAGGTGTGCTCGCCCTCCACGCGGTGCTTCACGAACGCCTTGCCGCCGCACCAGTCGCGGCAGCGGCGCAGGCTCGCGTAGAACGACTCCAGCGTTTCGGCGTTGAGCCGGCCGACTGGCAGCTTGCCGAGCACCGGCCGTACGTGCTTGTTGAGCTTGTTCTCGTAGCCCATGCGGGTGGTCGGCTCGATGTCCACCACTTCGAGCCACCGGTCGAGTAGTTGGTTCAACGTGGCGCGGGTACGCGGGCTGCGCTTCTCGTCGACCTGGTTGAGGAAGCGGGTCCGTACCTTCTCCGCCTCTCGCTCGGCGGTCCGACCGGCCGGGACAGTCTCGGTGAGGTAGTGCCGCTTGCCGGTGAGCGGGTCGACGCCCGCATAGACCCTCACGCGGAGTGATCCGCTGGGGAGCTTCATGATCTCGCCGCGCTGCCGCTTCACGCCTGTCACGAGGCCGACAGTAGCTCGATGGCTCCACGAGTAGCTCCACGCGAGCCGGTCGGCCGGAAGAAGTGCCTGCGCGCCCGGCAGGATTCGAACCTGCGGCCTTGGGATTAGAAGTCCCCTGCTCTATCCGCTGAGCTACGGGCGCAACGTGGTATCGCGCGAGAAGGGTACCGCCGCCCGGCCTTCGCCCGGTGGAACGGGTGGTCAGGCCGGGCGTAGCGGCGAGGGTCAGGCGTCCGCG
The DNA here is from genome assembly GCF_057196645.1 of Micromonospora sp. ATLC16. NCBI lineage: Bacteria > Bacillati > Actinomycetota > Actinomycetes > Micromonosporales > Micromonosporaceae > Micromonospora > Micromonospora sp. ATLC16. The sequence continues at coordinate 93,362 of NZ_JBXUOW010000005.1, read as the reverse complement.
GGGGAGTGGTCTTCCTTTGGTTGCTCCTCCTCGGCCGAGGGGCGGGGTTGCGGCGGGGCTGGGCGGCTGGTCGTCGGTCCGGCGCCGAGGAAGGCTTCGGCCCACCGACCTACCTCGGCGAAGACCTTCTCGCGTACGGCGGGGCCGGAGAGTGTGAGGTCGTGCAGACCGCCGTCGAAGCGGGACACGGTGACGTGCTGGCCGAGCCGGGGCGCCCAGCGGACCATGTGCTCGACGTCGAGGACGGCGTCGGCCAGGGTCGCCGCGTCCTGCCACTTCGTGCCCCGGAACGATCGGGTGGAGCAGGCGAGCAGCACCGGCACCGGGATGTCCAGTCCGGCACGCAGCCGCCGCTGGCCGGTGCGGATCGCGTCCAGCCAGCCGGCCCGGACGGGGAAACCGGCCAGCGGCTTCCAGGCCAGGTCGTACGTCCACTCGCCGCGATGGTCGGCGTGCAGGCTCTCGCCGTACACGGTGCCGATCCCGAACGGGAGGATGCGGTGCGGCGCCCTGCGGCCCAGGCGTGCGACGGCGGCCGCGAGGGGGCGACGCACGAACCAGGAAGCGTTGAGGTCGAAGAAGGGGCTGTTGAGGAAGAGTCCGTCGACCAGCCCGGCGTCCCGGCGGGCATTGGCCCACAACGAGATGATCAGGCCGCCGGTGGAGTGGCCCATGGCCAGCAGGGTGTCGTGCCCGTCCTCGTCCCGGATGAGCCGTGCGGCGGCGTCCAACTCGGGGAAGTAGTCGCCGAGGTCGCGGCAGAAGTTCGGGGTCTGGTGCGGCAGCAGACTGCGACCGTACTTGCGAAGGTCGAGAGCGTAGAAGTCCCAGCCGCGCGCGGCGAAGAAGTCGGCCACGTGGGTCTGGAAGAAATAGTCGACGAAGCCGTGCACGTAGAGCACGGCGCGTCCGGTGGGCCGCTCCGCCCGGCGGCGGACCAGCGTCGCCACCACCGGACCCTCGTCATCCCTGCCCAGGTCGATGATCTGCCGCTCGTAGGGCGGCCCAAGCACGTCCGGTTCCACCCGCTGACGGTACTGCGGCTGGCTACCGGGCGGTAGCCCCCGCCCGCCCGCGCCGGGCGGACGGGGGCTGCCGCTTGGTCAATCGCCCACGGCTTCGCGTCCGGACGGCTCGTGCGAGGTCGAGGCCCGGTCACGATCGGGGCCGTACGGCGACACCTGGTCGACCGGCACCGAGTGATGCTCCCGCCGGGCCGAGGACGAACCACCCTCGACCGGGCCGTCGCTGTCCTGGACCAGCCGGGTCTCGCCGCTGCGGCGCATCTCGGGTTGCTGCACGTTGGGCATGTCGTTCACCTCCACGGTGGGAGTGCCGGCCGCCATGTCGATCGGCCGGCTACGCGCTCACCTCTCGTCGGTCGTCCCGGCGCCGGCCAACTCGTCGGTCGGCGCGGCCGGGGCGGGCGGCTCGTTGACCCGCAGGTGCTTGTTGTTGCGGGGCTCCTGCCGGGTCTTCGCGTCGTTCAGCTGACGACGCAGGTCGTCGCGGACGTCGTTGAGCGCGGCGTGCAGGTCCTCCTCGGTCGAGGTGGCGACGACCCGCTGCCGGCCGGCGATCCAGCACTCCAGGGTGACCTTCTGGCCCTTGGCCTCCCGGTCCTTCACCGACAGCTCCATGTCGGTGGCGTCGGCGTGGAAGCCGGCCAGGCGGGCGTCGAGCGTGGCGAACTGCTCGACGATGCGGTTCCGCTCCCGGTCGGAGAACCCCGCGCCCAGCCGGAGGCACGTGGCCACGGTGGCCGGGTCCTGCACGGCGCTCATCGCCGCACCTGCCCCGTAAGGCGGGTGGAACGGGTGCTGGTCATCATCATGATCGCTGACCTTTCGTTCGACGTCGTGCTCACGGGTGCGATTGTTCAGTTCTCTACCCAGGCCGGCTCCGTCCGGAACGTGACCATTTCCGGTGCTCCTTGATCGGCGCACCGGGCGGGGTGAGGTCAGGCCACCGGCGGTCCGGCGGGCCAGGGGCGATCGGCCTACCACACGGGGACCTTGATCAGGTGTTTGTCCACAGGTGGTCCGATCGTCCACAGGTGCCGCCTTCTGGGCTGTCTGCGAAGGGCTACAGGCGGCAGGGTCGGTGGGGAGTCGACTCGCCGAAGCCGTACCCCGAACCGTTGAAGGAGGGACGATGTTCGATACTTATATGACAATTGTCGGAAATGTGCTCACCGCGCCCGAGTGGCGCCGCACCGCCCAGAGCAACACCCTGGTGACCAACTTCAAGGTCGCCTCGACCGCCCGACGCCTCGACCGGGACAGCGGGCGCTGGGTGGACGGCAACAGCCTGCGCGTCCGCGTCAACTGCTGGCGCAAGCTCGCCGAGGGAGTCGCCGCCTCGGTGATGGTCGGCGACCCGGTGGTGGTCTGCGGTCGGCTCTACACCCGCGACTGGGTCGACGACGCCGGCAACCATCGCACCCTCTACGAGTTGGAGGCCGTCGCGGTCGGTCACGACCTGTCCCGGGGACGTGGGAGGTTCCTGCGCAACCGGCCCACCCTGGCCACCAGCGCGGTCTCCGACCCCGAGGCGGAGCGGCGGGTGCACGGGGAGCCGACCGAGCCGGTACCGGACGACGAGGCACCCGCCCGCCCCGATCATCGCCCGGTCGACGACGACTTCGAGCTGCCCGACATGTCCGGCTTCGCTGCCGGTCTCGACGGCAATCTCGACCCAGGTGGGCTCGGCGGGTTCGACCCGGGCTCGGCGGGCGGGTCCGAGTCGTCTGGCGACGACCGGCTGCCGTCGGGGGAGTTGGACGACTTCCCCGGCGCTGGCGTCGCCGACGAACTGGCCCCGGTGCCCGCCGAAGCCACCGAGGTCGAGGCCGAGTCGGCGGTACGCCCGGACGAATCGGGGGCGGGCGATGCCGCGACCGGGCGTGGTCGTCGAGGGCGCGGACGGCTGCCGCAGCCCGTCTGACGACGCGCGGAAGCTGGCCACGGCGCCGGCACGTGCCTGACGGTGTGCGCCTCGCCAGTGGTGATCAGGTGACCGGGCCGGTGACGTGCCCGGTCACCTGCCACCCCCAGGGGTGGCGATATTCGGGGCGGCTACGGGCGGGCCGATCCAGGTACTCAACTCGGCTAGGCTGACCGCCCGGGGGGTGACATGCCGTGCGACACGCGGGGGCGGTGGCGAACGCGACGGGACTTGTCGCGGGCTACGCGCTGGACGCGCTGTTCGGCGACCCGCGTCGTGGCCACCCGGTGGCCGGGTTCGGCCGGGCCGCCGCCGCCCTGGAACGTCGCCTCTACCGCCCCGACCGGCTGGCCGGTGGAGTCTTCGCCGCGCTCTGCGTCGGCGCGCCGGTGGTGATGGGTGTGGCCGCCACCGTCGGCACCCGACATCGGCCGGTGGCTCGGGCGGTGCTGGTCGCCGCCGGCACCTGGGCGGTGCTGGGTGGGCGTAGCCTGCGCCACGAGGCGAAGGCGATGGGCCGGTCACTGCGCGGTGGTGACCTGCCCGTCGCGCGACAGCGGCTCGGGCATCTCTGTGGGCGGGATCCGACGGCCCTCGACGAGCCCGAACTCGCACGTGCGACGGTGGAATCGGTGGCGGAGAACACCTCCGACGCGGTCGTCGCCCCACTGGTCTGGGGCGCGGTCGCCGGGCTGCCCGGCCTGCTCGGCTACCGCGCGGCGAACACCCTCGACGCGATGGTGGGCCACCGTAATGTCCGCTACGCCCGCTTCGGTACGCCCGCCGCCCGGCTGGACGACCTGCTCAACCTGGTGCCCGCGCGGCTGACCGGGCTGCTGACCGTGGCGCTGGCGCCGGCCGGCAGGGGAGACCGGGAACGTGCCTGGCGGGTCTGGCGGCGGGACCGCGAGGACCATCCCAGTCCCAACGCCGGGCAGTGCGAGGCGGCGATGGCCGGGGCGTTGGGCGTACGCCTGGGCGGACGCAACGTGTACTTCGGCCGTACGGAGGTGCGTCCGTTTCTCGGTGACGGGCCACGTCCCGAAGCTCGGCACCTGGCCCGGGCCGCTCGGATCTCCCGGGCCGTCGGGCTGGCGGCGCTCGGTCTCGCCGTGGCATATCCGTTGACCGTCGGCCGGCTGATCGGCGTCGCTTCCCGCCGGAAACTTCGACCGCTCCGGACGGTCCGACCTCTGCGGTCGCCTCGACCGCTGCGGCTGCGGAGCGGCAAGTGACGGGTGGGCTGCTGGTGGCCGGGACGACCTCGGACGCCGGCAAGAGTGTCCTCACCGCCGGCATCTGCCGGTGGCTGCACCGGCGAGGTGTGAAGGTCGCGCCCTTCAAGGCGCAGAACATGTCGAACAACTCCGCGGTGGTGCTGGGGCCGGACGGCCGGGGTGGCGAGATCGGCCGGGCCCAGGCGATGCAGGCGGCGGCCTGCGGGCTCGCGCCGGACCTGAGATTCAACCCGGTGCTGCTCAAGCCCGGCAGCGACCTGGCCAGTCAGGTGGTGCTGCTCGGCCAGGCCGTCGACACGGTCACCGCCGGCAGCTTCCGGACCCTGCGTCCCCGGCTCGCCGAGACCGCCTACGCGGCCCTGGCCGAGCTGCGGTCGGAGTACGACGTGGTGATCTGCGAGGGCGCCGGCAGCCCGGCGGAGATCAACCTGCGCGACGGCGACTACGTGAACATGGGGTTGGCCCGGCACGCGCGGCTGCCCACCATCGTCATCGGTGACATCGACCGGGGTGGCGTGTTCGCCGCCATGTTCGGCACCCTCGCCCTGCTCGACCCCGCCGACCAGGCCCTGCTCGCCGGCTTCGTGGTCAACAAGTTTCGGGGTGACCTCGGCCTGCTCGCTCCCGGGCTGGCGATGCTGCGCCAGCTCACCGGTCGCCCGACGTACGGGGTGCTGCCCTGGGCGCTGGACCTGTGGCTCGACGCGGAGGACTCGCTCGCCTACGGCCGGGTGCTCGGTCGCCCGGCCGCCCCGCGCGGCAGCGAATGGCTCGACGTGGCCGTGCTGCGGCTGCCCCGGATCAGCAACGCCACAGACGTCGAGGCGCTGGCGACCGAGCCGGGGGTGCGGGTGCGGCTGACCGTCGAACCGGCCGAGCTGGCCGCCGCCGACCTGGTGGTGCTACCCGGCTCGAAGTCGACAGTGGCCGACCTGGCCTGGCTTCGTGAGACGGGTCTCGCCGACGCCGTCATCGCGCACGTGGCGGCGGGCCGTCCGGTGCTCGGCATCTGCGGCGGCTATCAGATGCTGGCCCGCGCCATCCACGACCCGGTGGAGAGCCGGCAGGGCACCGTGCCGGGCCTCGGCCTGCTTCCCATCGAGATCACCTTCGATCATCGCAAGACCGTCCGGCCGGCGGTGGGCAGCGCCGAGGGTGACCGCCCAGTCCACGGCTACGAGATCCACCACGGCTACGTCTCGACCGCCGACCCGCAGCTGACCCCACTGCTGCGGTACACCGGTGGCGCTGGCGAGGGTGCCATGCACGGCATCGTGCACGGCACCCACTGGCACGGCACGTTCGAGTCCGACGAGTTCCGCCGCTGGTTTCTCGCCCGGGCGGCCCGACTCGCGGGACGTACCGGCTTCCGGGTGGCGCCGGACACCTCCTTCGCCGCTGCCCGGGAACGCAGTCTCGACCTGCTCGGCGATCTTGTCGAGGAGCACCTCGACACGGATGCCCTGTGGCGGCTCATCGAAGACGGTCCCCCGACCGACCTGCCGTTCGTCCCACCCGGGGCACCCGGAAGTCAGGGTGCTCGGCCGGCGGACGTCGGCGGAACGTTCCACTGTGGCGCTACCTCATGATGATCAATATTTATCGCCGGACCTCATCGCGGCGCAGGCGCCTGATGGCCGACTGAATCAGTTGCGGACGTCGGCGGGCTGGTCGGAGAAGGGCAGGCCGGCCGACTCCCACGCCTCCACCCCGCCGATCATGTCGGTCGCCCGATGCAGGCCCAGGGCGCGCAGGCTCGCGGCGGCGAGGCTGGAGCTGTACCCCTGTCGGCACATCACGACGATCTCCAGGTCGTACCCAGTGGCTTCGGGTATCCGCCAATCGCTGGCCGGGTCGAGTCGCCACTCCAGCACCGTCCGGTCGATCACGATGACGCCGGGCAGGTCGCCCTGTTCCCGTCGCTGCGCGTCGGTGCGCGTGTCGATCAGAAGCGCACCCCGGCTCGCGGCCTGCACCGTCTCCTGCGGGGTCAACCGGGTCATGCCCGCGCGGGCCTGTTCCAGCAACGCCTCGACACCGGGACTCATCACGGAATGGGACACGCCACGAGCATGCCGTCCGGTGCGCGGGTGCGCGAACCGAAGTGGCCCCGGACAACCCGATCGGTAACGTCGGTGTCCGTGGTGGCGGTCTTCGAGGCGTACGCCGAACTGGCTCGACGGGTGCTGGCGGGGCCGGCCCGGCTGGGGCGTACCCGGCTGGTGGCAATCGACGGGCCCAGTGGCGCCGGCAAGACGGTCTTCGCCGCGCGCCTCGCCGACGCCCTGGCCGGTGAGACGCCCGATGCGGCCCGGCCACCGGTGGTGCACACCGACGACCTGCTGGACGGGTGGGACGACCAGTTGACCTTCTGGGAGCGGTTGGAGGAGCAGGTGCTGACGCCGGTTCGCGCCGGGCGGCCCGGTGCCTACCGGCGGTACAGCTGGGTGCGGCGACGGTTCCTGCCCACGCCGGTGCCGGTCCCGGTGTCGCCGGCGCTGATCGTGGAGGGGGTCAGCGCGGCCCGGACGACCGCCGTGGCGGATCTGACCCTGTCGGTCTTCGTCACCGCCCCGCAGCCACTGCGGCTGAACCGGGCGGTGGCCCGGGACGGCCCGACCATCCTGCCGGAGTTGCGACGCTGGCACGTCACCGAACGCGCCCACTTCGCCGCCGACCGCACCGAGGCCCGCGCCGACCTGATCGTCGACGGAGCGCCCGCCCTACCGCACGACGCCGAGCGCTACTACTGCCGACGCGGCTGATCACACTGAGCAGACCGCCCGTGCTGCGAGCGGCCGTACTGCGAGCGGCCGACCGCGACGGCGGTGGCGTCGTGCCACGTCGCCGTGCCGTGTCCCGCGCCGTCGCGCCCCGGCCGGTCGGTTCGGGCTGCGGCGGTGGTCCGACTAGCCACGCGTGCCGTGCCGTTCGGTAGGGCCGGCATACGATGCCGGTCATGACCACACCGATCATGACCGAGGCCGACCTGCGGGAGGCCGTCGCGCGGGAGCTGCCCGGCGTACGGGCCGACCTGGAGCGTCTCGTCCGCATTCCCGGCATCGCCTTCGAAGGCTTCGACCACGCGCATGTCGAGCGTTCCGCCGAGGCGGTGGCCGAGTTGCTGCGCGGCTGCGGCCTCGACGTGGAGGTGGCGCGGGCCGGTGGTCAGCCGGCGGTGATCGGCCGGAGGGCGGCACCACCCGGTGCGCCGACGGTGATGCTCTACGCCCACCACGACGTGCAGCCGATCGGTGACCCCATGTTGTGGGAGTCCGACCCGTTCGAGCCGGTGGAGCGCGACGGGCGGTTGTACGGGCGGGGTGCCGCCGACGACAAGGCCGGCATCATGGCGCACGTCGCGGCGCTGCGCGCGTACGGCGACCGGCTGCCGGTAGGCGTGGTCGTGTTCGTCGAGGGTGAGGAGGAGTACGGCTCCGACTCCCTGGAGCGGCTGCTCGCCGAGCACCGGGACAAGCTCACCGCCGACATCATCGTGATCGCCGACTCGACCAACTGGGATGTCGGCGTACCGGCGCTTACCACCTCGTTGCGCGGCATCGTCAACTGCTTCGTCGAGGTACGCACGCTGGACCACGCCGTGCACAGCGGCATGTTCGGCGGCGCCGTCCCGGACGCGCTCACCACCCTGGTCCGGCTGCTCGCCACGCTGCACGACGACGCCGGAAACGTGGCGGTGGCCGACCTGGTCGGCCGGGAGGCGGCCCGCGTCGACTACCCCGAGGACCGCTTCCGCGCCGAGGCCGGGCTGGCCGAGGGCGTGCGGCTGTTCGGCACCGGCCGGATCACCGACCGGCTGTGGACCAAGCCGGCGATCGCTGTGCTCGGCATCGACGCTCCGGCCACCGGCGAGGCGCCGAACGCGCTGGTTCCGGCGGCCAAGGCCAAGATCAGCGTACGGCTTGCCCCGGGCGACGAACCCAAGCGGGCGTACGCGGCGCTTCGCGCCCACCTGGAGCAGCACGCACCATGGGGCGCGCAGGTCGAGGTGAGCTTCGAGCACGACGGCGCCCCCTGCGTCATCGACGCCAGCGGCCCGATGTTCGACGCGGCGCGATCTGCCTTCCGTACCGCCTGGGACGGCACCGACCCGGTGGAGATCGGCGTCGGCGGCTCCATTCCGTTCATCGCCACCTTCCAGGAGCTGTTCCCGCAGGCGGCGATCCTGGTGACCGGGGTGGAGGACCCGCACGCCCGGGCCCACGGGCCCAACGAGAGCCTTCACCTGGGCGAGTTCGCCCGGGTCTGCCTCGCCGAGGCGCTGCTGCTGGCCAGCGTGGCTGAGGCGGGTCGCGGGTGAACCCGTAACTTCGTACCGACAGTGGCCGTTTCCGGTGTGTCGGGCGCGGGGCTGTTGTAGCCTCTCGAACATGCGTACGAATGAGGTTCTGGCCCGCCTGGAGGCCGCCGTCATCGCTCTGGGGGACGTCGACGTCTCCGCGTGGCCCGACGACACGCTGAAGGAACAGCTCGGCGAGCTGTCCGCCGCCCTGGTCGCCCTGGATGCGTCGCTGTCGCGCGTCGCCGACGGTGTCCGTGCCCGCGGGCTGCGCGTCGAGGAGCCGGTTCCGGCCTGATGTCGCGCCGCCGTCGGCGGCGTCTGCGGCGTCGGCGGCGTCGTCGGCGACGTCGTCGTCGTCGGCGGCGTCTGCGGCCCGGCGGGCGGGCGGCACGGCTGCCGGGACCGCAAACTCGCGCCGGTCGTCGGGTCCGCACGCAGGTCGCGCCGGTTGTCGGTGGTGGCTGGCACGATGGGGTCGTGCGCTTCCTGGACCTGGCTGCCACCTCCGCGGCCGTCGGCGCGACCAGCGGTCGTCGGGCCAAGGTGGAGCTGCTCGCCGATGCCCTGCGGCGGCTCGACCCGCCCGAGGTGGCGGCGGGCTCCGGCTGGCTCGCCGGTGAGCTGCGTCAGCGGCAGACCGGCGTCGGCTGGGCCAGCCTGCGTGAGCTGCCTGCGCCGGCGGCCGAGCCGACGCTGACGGTGTCGGCGGTCGACGCGGCGATCGACGAGGTCGCCGCCGTGCACGGCCCGGGCTCGCAGGCTCGCCGTCGGGCCCTGGTGCAGGCGCTGTACGCGGCCGCCACCGCCGACGAGCAGCGTCTGCTGACCGGCCTGTTCCTCGGCGAGCTGCGGCACGGCGCCCAGGCCGGGCTGCTCGCCGACGCGATCGCCCGAGCCGCCGGGGTCTCCGCCTCCGTGGTACGCAGGGCGCTGCTGCTCGCTGGCGACCTGCGAGCGGTGGCGGTGGCCGCCCTCGGTGGCGGGGCGAGCGCGCTGGCCGAGTTCGGCCTGCGGGTGGGCCGGCCCCTGGCACCGATGCTGGCGCAGAGCGCGTCCACTGTCGACGAGGCGCTCGGCGCCACCGGGGTGCCCGCGGTGGTCGACGTGAAGCTCGACGGCATCCGCATCCAGGTGCACCGCAGTGGTTCCGACATCGCCGTGTTCTCCCGCAGCCTCGACGAGATCACCGCCCGGGTGCCCGAGGTGGTCGCCGCCGTGCGCACCCTGCCCGCCCGGGAGATCGTCCTCGACGGGGAGGCCATCGGGCTGGACGCCACCGGCCGCCCCCTGCCGTTCCAGCAGACGTCCAGCGCCGCCGCCCGCCGGTCCGGCTCCGCCGGAGCACCTGTCGCACCGGCGGTACGCGCCGCCGCCGAACGCACCGGCGCGACCGTGCTGACGCCGTACTTCTTCGACCTGCTGCACCTCGACGGGGTGGATCTGATCGATCTGCCGGGCCGGGAGCGGTGGGCGGCGCTGCGCGGCACGGCCGACGCGTCGCTGCTGGTCGGGCGGATGGAGGTGGACGGCCCGGAGCGGGCCGGCGCGGCCTTCGCCGCCGCGCTCGACGCGGGCCAGGAAGGCGTGGTGGTCAAGGCGCCGGACGCGCCCTACGACGCTGGGCGACGTGGCGCCGCCTGGGTCAAGGTGAAACCCCGGCACACTCTCGACCTGGTCGTGCTCGCCGTGGAGTGGGGCAGCGGCCGACGCACCGGGTGGTTGTCGAACCTCCACCTCGGTGCTCGCGATCCGGGCACCGGCGGGTTCGTGATGCTCGGCAAGACCTTCAAGGGGCTCACCGACCAGCTGCTGCGCTGGCAGACCGAGCGCTTTCTCGGCCTCGCGGTGGAGCGCGGGGACTGGGTGGTCCGGGTCCGACCCGAGCAGGTCGTGGAGATCGCCTTCGACGGCGTGCAGAGCAGTTCACGCTATCCCGGTGGGGTCGCCCTACGATTCGCCCGGGTGGTCCGCTACCGGGACGACAAGACGGCAGCCGAGGCCGACACCATCGATGCCGTCCGGGCGATCCACGCCGGCCGGCCGCCCGGCTGAGCGGTCAGGCGGTGGCCGGCGTGTCGGAGTCGGCGGCCCGGTCACGGGGCCGTTCGTCGACCACCCCGGCGATTCGGCGGGCCTCGCGGCGGGCGATCCAGCCGTAGCCGACCAGGGTCATCGCCGCGAAGATCCACCACTGGACGACGTAGCCGAGGTTCTGCCAGTTGTTGGCGTGGCCCAACGGCACCGCCCGGAACACCGGGTCGGCGGCCGGCGTCTGCTCGTCGAGGAGGAGGTACGCGCCGTACACCGGATACGGCAGCTCGCCGGCGAGCTGAGGCACCGCGACTCGACGGCTCTCAAGCCGGCCCTCGCGGCGGGACACCTTGGCGTCGCCGCTCTCGCTCGCGTGCACCCGGCCCTCGACGGTCACCTCGCCAGCCGGCGCGGGTGGCACGTCGGGCTGTGCCACCGCCCCACCCGGGGCGGGCGGGATCCAGCCCCGGTCCACCAGAACGGCGGTGCCGTCGGCCAGCAGCAGCGGGGTGACCACCTCGAAGCCGACCCGGCTGTCGACCGTACGGCCCCGCACCAGGACAATGTTGTCGGTGTCGTACCGGCCGGTCACGGTGACCCGGGTGAAGGTCCGCTCCGCCGCCGGTGGCGCGCCGACCGTGCCGGGGCCTCCGGTCGGCGCGGGCAGCGCCTCGCGCAGCGGCGCCGGGGCCGTCCGCAGGCCGGCGTCGATGCGTTCGTTGATCGCGGTCCGGCCGTGGTAGCGGTCCAACTGCCAGTTGCCGAGCAGCACCATCACCGTGGCGGCGGTCAGGGCCAGCACGAGAAAACCCAGCCAGCGCGGCGTCAGCAGGAACCGGTACACGCCACGAGATTACCCGTGTGACCGCCGCCACTGTGTCGAGCCGTCAGGACACTCGGGTGCGCTCACCGCCGTGGGCTGCCGCAGGCAGTGGCTTCGACCGGAGACGGGTGGAGGCAGCCTCGTCGTGGCGGAGCGTACCGGCGTCGAGGCGGTCCGCCACCGACTGCCTGACCTGCCACGGACGGGGCGGCGCAGGGTGCGTGTGCGGCGTCCGCTTCAGCTATCGTCACGCGGGCGGAGCGCGCCGACGGTCGGCACGCCGACCGCTCGCGAGGAGTCGATGATGACCGTCGTGCCGCGTCTGGTGCTCAGTGCCCCCTCCTCCGGACACGGCAAGAACGCGTTGGCGATCGGTCTGCTCGCCGCGTTCGCCGACCGGGGCCTCGATGTGGCCGGCTTCAAGATCGGACCCGATCAGGTCGATGCGGCGTACCTCGGGTTGGCCAGCGGCCGACCGGGGCGCACCCTGGATCCGCGGCTGGTGGGCGCCGAACGCATCGCCCCGCTGCTGCTGCACGGCGCGGCCGGCACGGAGCTCGCCGTGGTGCAGGGCAGCATGGGTCTCTACGACAGCCTGACCGGCCGGAGCGAGACCGAGTCGACCGCCGCCGTCGCCACCGTGCTGCGCAGCCCGGTGGTGCTGGTGGTCGACGTCGCCGCGATGGGCCAGTCGGTGGCCGCCCTGGTGCACGGCTTCCGGGCGTACGACGAACAGTTGTGGATCGGTGGAGTGATCCTCAACCGGGTCGCCTCGGCCCGGCACGAGGCGCTGCTGCGGGAGGCGCTCGACGACATCGGTGTGCCGGTCTACGGCGCGCTGCGCCGCCAGGACCTGCCCTCGGTGCTGCCGTCCCGTCGGCACGGCGTGATGCCGGTCCTCGAAGGCGCGGACGAGGCCACCCGGGCGGTCCGGCGGCTGGGTGAGGCGGTGACCGCCACCGTCGACCTGGAGCGGCTGCTCGGGCTGGCCCGCTCGGCGCCGGCGCTGGGTGTGCAGCCGTGGTCGCCACAGAGCACCGACGAGGCCGCGCCGGCGCTGCCCGCCGGTGCCGCGCGTCCGGTCGTGGCGGTGCTCGGTGGACCGGGCGGCAGCTTCAGCCATGCCGAGACGGCCGAGCTGCTGCGGGCCGCCGGGGCGGAGGTGATGACGCTCGACCCGTTCGCCGACGAGGTGCTGCCGGCCGGCACCCGGGCACTGGTGGTCGGCGGGGCGCTGCCCGAGTCGTACGCGGAGCAGCTCTCCGCCAACCGGCGGCTGTGCATCGCGGTCGCCGAGCTGGCCCGCACCGGGCGTCCCGTGGTCGCCGAGGGGGCCGGCCTGCTCTGGCTGGCCCGGGAACTCGACGGGCTGCCGATGTGCGGGGTGCTCGACGCGATCGGCAGTCTGCGGGACGGGTTGGTGGTCGGCTACCGGGAGGCGACCGCGCAGGGCGACAGTGCGGTCGCCCTCCGGGGCGAGGTGGTGACCGGCCACAAGGAGCACCGGGCCGTCCTCACTCCCCGGAGTGGGCAGCGCCCGGCGTGGAACTGGCCGGGTGGCGCGCCGGAGGGGTTCATCTGGCGAGGAGTGCACGCCTCCCAGCTCGTTCCGCACTGGGCCGCGTACCCACAGATCGCGACCCGGTTGGTGGCCGCTGCGGCGGCCGAGCCGGCCACGGTTCCGGTCGAGGTCGGCGGCGGTGCCCCGGCCGGCCCGGCGGGTGTCGCCCCGGGCGACCCGGCCGGTGCGGTGTCCGGGCCGGCCGGGGGGCCGCCAGCCTGATCGTCAACCGACGATCCGGTTCGACGGTGGGACGAAGTTCCGGACGGGCTTGCCCTTCAGGGCGTCGCGGAGGGTGTTCGACACCGCGGCGATCGGGATCTGCGACTGGCCGTCACCCACCGCGTTGAAGGGATTGTCGGGGTCGGAGATGAAGCTGGCCGCCGCCAGCTCCGGCGTGTAGCCGACGAACCAGGCGGATCGCGTGCTGTCCGTGGTACCGGTCTTGCCGGCCACCGGGCGGCCCACCGTGCCGCGCACGCTGTCCGCCGTGGACCAGCCGCCGCAACTGCCCTTGGCCGGGGTGTCGCCGGTGGGGCAGCGGGCGGCGTCGGTGGCCGCGCGCGCCGCGTCGGCGCTGACCACCTGACGGCAGCGCGGCTTGGCGACCTCACGTTCGATGCCACCGGGTGTGGTGTAGATGGCCGGGGTGCCGTCCCGGTTGTAGATGGCGTTGACCGGCAGCGCCTCGCAGTAGCGCCCGTCGGCGGCGACCGCGGCGTAGGCGTTGGCCATCTCCAGGGGAGTGGCGTCGGAGACGCCCAGGGTGAAGGCACCCCACTTGTTGGCCTTCGCCGGGGAGGCGTGCTCCCGGTCGACGTCGGTACGCCAGCGCAGTCCCAGTTGCTCGGCGAGCCGGACGGCCCGTTCCGCCCCGACCTGCTCCTCCAGCCAGACGAAGTAGGTGTTCACCGACTTGCCGAAACCGGACCACATGGTCTGGGTGCCGCTCATCGCGCCGCTGGCGTTGGAGGGCTGCCAGCCGTCGTAGACCTCGGAGCGGTAGCTGTGCGGCGCGTTGAAGGTGGTGCTGAGTGGCATGCCGGCGTCGAGTGCGGCCAGCATGGGGAACATCTTGAACGTCGACCCCGCCTGGTAGCCGGGCAGGCCACCGCCGCCCATCAGAGGCGCCACGGTGTTCGGATAGTTGGCCCGCACCTCTGGGCCCGCCTCCGGGTTGGAGCTGAGCGGATTCTCGTCGACCTCAAGCGAGTACGTGCGGTTCACCGCCATCGCCTTGACCCGTCCGGTGCCCGGTTCGGAGACCACGATGCCGTTGGCGAACGGGCTGCCGGTGTTCGACCGGGTGCCGACGTTCTTCTCCGCCGCCGTCTGGATCTTCGGGTCCATGCTGAGCACGATCCGGTACCCGCCCCGGCGCAGCTTGTCCAACCGCTGGAGCCGGTTATCGCCGAACGCCGGCTGAGCGCTCCACCAGTTCTTCAGGTAGTCGCAGAGGAAGCCCCAGCTGTTCCACTTGTCGGGAACGGCGGCGCAGTCGTTGGGCGGGTAGGTCAGCCGGAGTCGGATCGGCTCGCTCTTCGCGGCCTGGGCGGAATCCGGCGAGAGGTAGCCGAGTCGGGCCATGTTGTCGAGGACGTAGTTGCGCCGGGCGGTGGCGTCCTTCTGGTCGGAACTGGCCGGGTCGTACTGGGATGGCGACTTCACCAGCCCGGCGAGGGTGGCCGCCTCGACCGCGGTCAACTCTTTTGGGGTCTTCGAGAAGAAGATCTCGCTCGCGGCGTAGATGCCGTACGCGCGGTGCCCGAAGTACGCCGAGTTGAGGTACCGCTCCAGGACATCCTCCTTGCTCAGCTCCTTCTCCAGGTCGACCGCCATCCGCATCTCCTTGATCTTGCGGGTCGGGGTCTGCGCCGTGGCCTCCTGCACCTCCCTCGGGGTGGTGGCGCTGTCGCGCAGCGCCATCCGGACGTACTGCATCGTGAGCGTGGAAGCTCCCTGGGAAACGCCGCTGGAACGGGCGTTGGCCACGAAGGCCCGGGCGACCCCCTTCGGGTCGACGCCGTGGTGCTGGTAGAAGCGGTTGTCCTCGGCGGCCACGATGGCCTGCTGCATGCTGGGCGAGATGTCCGACAGCTTGGTGTATTGCCGGTACTCCTCGAAGAACATGGTCAGCACGGTCTTGCCGTCGGGCGCGTACAGGTAGGAGGTCTCGGCGGGCAGAGCCGTGGTCAGCAGGCGGGTCTTGCTCTCCACGGCGTGCGCGGTGGCCTTGGCGCCGATGCCGGTCACCGCGACGACCGGGTACGCGGCGGCGGCGACGACGATGCCGGCGATCAGCCCGGCACGGAGTAGCGGAACGAGACGACCAGCGGCAGCAAGGGGTCGGTAACTCACACCGCCAAGTTATGACATTTCCGATTCGTGCATGAGAAATACTCATGAAGTGATCGGTGGTGATGTGGCCCACCCGCCGGGTCGCTGTTCCCCGCGCCGCCTTCCCGGCAGGATCGCGGTCATGCATGGGCAGCTGACCACGAGATCCAGCGCGTCGGTGGCCGAGCCGGACCTCGCCCACCACGGCGACGCCGAGGTCGCCGCGGGCCTGGTCGACCTCGCCGTCAACGTGCGACGCGCCCCGCTGCCGCCCTGGCTGGCCGAGCCGATCACCGCGTCGATGGCCGACCTCGCCGCGTACCCGGACCCGCGTCCGGCCCGCGCCGCCGTCGCCGCCCGGCACCGTCGGCCACCGGAGGAGGTGCTGCTCACCGCCGGTGCCGCCGAGGGCTTCGTGCTGCTCGCTCAGGCGCTGCGCGGGCTACGTCGACCGGTGGTGGTGCACCCGCAGTTCACCGAGCCGGAGGCCGCGCTTCGGGCCGCCGGGCACACCGTGCGGCGGGTGCTGCTCGACCCGGCGGACGGTTTCCGGCTCCACCCGGAGCGGGTACCCACCGACGCCGACCTGGTCGTCATCGGTAACCCGACGAATCCCACCTCCGTGCTGCACCCCGCCGCCGATCTCGCCGCGCTGGCCCGCCCCGGTCGGGTACTCGTGGTCGACGAGGCGTTCGCCGACACCGCCGTCACGCCTGGGGCACCGGGTGAACCCGAGTCGCTGGCCGGCCGCCGGGACCTGCCGGGGCTGCTGGTCGTGCGCAGCCTCACCAAGACCTGGGGGCTGGCCGGGCTGCGGATCGGTTACCTGCTGGGCGAGGCGGCGCTGCTGCGCCGGCTGGCCGCCGTACAGCCGCTCTGGGCGGTCTCTACCCCCGCCCTGGCCGCCGCCACGGCCTGCGCCGGCCCCGAGGCGGTCCGGGCCGAACGGGCCATCGCCGAGCAGCTCGCGGCCGACCGGGAACACCTGGTCGCGCGGCTGTCAGCCCTGCCCGGGGTACGCGTGGCCGGCCGTCCGGCCAGCGCCTTCGTGCTGGTGCTGATCTCCGGGGCCGACCGAATCCGGGACCGGCTGCGGGCGCGGGGCTGGGCGGTACGCCGGGGCGACACGTTTCCGGGACTCGGTTCCGACTGGCTACGGATCGCAGTGCGGGATCGGGCGACCACCGACGCGTTCATCGACGTGCTGGCCGAGATCATGGAGGCATGATGCTGGAGAACACCATCGCGGCCATCGGTCCGCTCGACGAGCCGGCGATGACCGCGGCGCGGCAGTTGCAGGCGCGTCTGACCAAGCCCGCCGGCTCGCTCGGCGCGCTGGAGGAGCTGTCCGTACGCCTCGCCGGCCTGGCCGGCATCTGCCCGCCGCCGGTGCCCGACCCGGCGGCGGTGGCGATCTTCGCCGGTGACCATGGCGTACACGCCCAACGGGTCAGTCCCTGGCCGCAGGAGGTCACCGGGCAGATGGTCGCGAACTTCCTGGCCGGTGGGGCGGTGGTCAACACCTTCGCCCGGCAGACGGGCGCCTCGGTGACCGTGATCGACGTCGGGGTGGCCGGGCCGTTGCCGGTCGCCGACACGACCGACACCGACGATCCGGACGGTGCCGCCCTGGACGGCACGGTCGGACCGCGAGTGCCCCGACTGGTCAGCGCGCCGGTCCGGCGCGGCACCCGGGACATGACCGTCACCGCCGCGATGACCCGGGAGGAGGCGCGCGAGGCGGTCGAGGTAGGCATCGACGTCGCCGGGGAACTGGTCGACGCCGGAGCCGCAGTGCTGCTCACCGGTGACATGGGGATCGCCAACACCACTCCCGCCGCCGCACTGGTCGCCGCCTTCACCGGCGTCGACGCCGCCGAGGCCACCGGCCGGGGCACCGGCGTCGACGACCCGACCTACCAGCACAAGATCGAGATGGTGCGGGCCGCGTTGCACCGCCACCGTCCCGATCCGGCGGATCCGCTCGGTGTGCTGGCCGCCGTCGGTGGACTGGAACATGCCGCTCTGGCCGGGTTCGTACTCGGTGCGGCGGCGCGTCGCGTACCGGTACTGCTGGACGGGGTGATCGCGGTCTCCGCCGCGCTCGCCGCGGCGGCCTTCGCCCCGAACTCCGTCTCGGCCATGATCGCCGGTCACCGCTCCGCCGAGCCAGGCGCGACGGTCGCGCTGGACCGGCTCGGCCTCACCCCGCTGATCGACCTCGGCCTGCGGCTCGGCGAGGGCACCGGTGCGTTGCTGGCCCTGCCCGTGGTCACCGGAGCAGTTCGGGTACTGCACGAGGTGAGCACCTTCGACTCCGCCGGGGTGGCCGAGAAGTGAGCGGGCGAACCCTTCGGCTCCGCCGCGGTGTCGAGCTTCGTCCGGACGCTGAGCGAGGCGGCATGAGCGCACCGTCAGGTGCGACAGCCGGTGCCTCGCGCCGCCGGGCCGCGAGGCGGGCGGCGGCGTGAGCGCCAACGCGTACCCCCTCGGGCTCCGGTTGGCCGGACTCCGCGTGGTCGTCGTCGGTGGGGGAGCGGTCGCCACGCGGCGGGTCCCGGCGCTGCTCGACGCGGACGCGGACGTACTGCTGGTGGCGCCGGAACTCACCCCGGCGCTGCGGGCACACGTCGACGCCGGGCGACTGCGCTGGATGTCGCGCCGGTTCGTCGCCGACGATCTCGACGGTGCCTGGCTGGTGCAGGTCGCCGTCGACGACCCCGCCGCCGCGGCGGAGGTCAGCGCCGCCGCCGCGGCACGTCGGATCTTCTGCGTACGCGCCGACGACCGGAACGCGGCGACGGCCTGGACCCCGGCCGTGACCCGGTACGGCCCGGTGACGGTGGCGGTGCACGGCGGCGGCGACCCACGTCGGGCGGTGAGCGTCCGCGACGCCATCCGCACCCTGCTTCAGCAAGGACAGGTTCCGCTGGTGTCGGGCGCTGCCGAGCCGGGTGACCCTCGCGACGTCCCCGCTGGCGGGGGTGCGCACCCTGGCCGGGTCGCCCTGGTGGGCGCCGGCCCGGGTGACCCGGAACTGATCACCCTCCGAGGGTGGCGGCTGCTCAGCGAGGCCGACGTGGTGGTCGCCGACCGGCTCGTGCCCGGACTGCTCCTGGACGAATTGCGCACCGGCGTGGAACTGGTGGACGCCTCCAAGATTCCCTACGGTCCGTCCCGGGCACAGGAGGAGATCAACCGGATTCTGGTGGACCGGGCGTTGGCGGGAGCCTTCGTGGTCCGGCTCAAGGGTGGCGACCCGTACGTCTTCGGGCGGGGCGGAGAGGAGCTGCTCGCCTGCGCGGCAGCCGGCGTGCCGGTCACGGTGGTGCCAGGGGTGACCAGCTCGATCGCCGCGCCGGCCGCAGCGGGCATCCCGGTCACCCACCGGTCGGTCGCGCACGAGTTCACCGTCGTGTCCGGGCACGTCGCGCCGGAATCGCCGGAATCGCTGGTCCGCTGGGAGGCGCTGGCCCGCCTGCGCGGCACGCTGGTGATCCTGATGGGCCTGAAGAACCTACCGGCGATCTCCAGCACGCTGCTGGCGCACGGACGGGCCGCCGGGACGCCGGCTGCGGTGATCCAGGAGGCCACCACCGGCGGCCAGCGGATAGTCCGCTCGACGCTCGGCGAGGTGACTGACGCGGTGACCGCAGCGGGGCTGCGTCCACCGGCTGTGGTCGTGGTCGGTGACGTGGTCGAGGCGCTGCGGGCGGCCGAGCTGCTCTGACTTGCGGATGGTTGCGGTTCGGGCCGGGGCGAGCGTCTCCGGCTTGGCGGGGTGGTTGCGGTTCGGGCTGGGGGCGACCGTGCCCGGCTCCGGGCGGTCAGGCCTGATCCCTGCGCCGGGCACGGTCGCCCCCAGCCTGACCTGGTCAGACCTGCGTTCGGGCGTAGGCCAGCCGGGGTGGGTCTGCGGTCTGGTGGGGTCTGCTGTCTGCGGTCGGGTGCTTCGGTGTGGGGGTGTGCCGCTGGCCGGCACCCGGGGTGTCGGGTGCCGGCCAGCGGCTTTCTGTTCCCCCTGTGGAGGAATGTCGTCGGTTGTCGGGTGGTGTCAGCTGTTCCGTTGGTGGTGGTGGGTCAGCTGGTCCAGTGTTCGGCGACGAGGTCGGCGGCCTGCTGTTCCCACTGGGCGTAGTGGTCGGGGTAGGCCGACACCTGCACCGTCTGCGCGGCTTCGGTCAGCGGCATGTCCTGCCAACCGTCGACCTGCTTGAGGCCCTTGAGGAACGCCAGGGTCGAGTACTCGGGGTGGGTGATCTGCTCCACCGTGCCCCAGCCACTCGTCGGGCGCTGCTGGAACAGACCCTGCGAGTCGTGGTCGTTGCGGTCACCCAGGTGGCCCAGGTTCTCCAGCTTCGACTCCTGCAACGCCGTCGCGATCGACACCACCGCAGCGCGCTCGTCCATACCGGCCTTCTTCGTCGCGCCGATGATCGCCTTCACATTGCCGACCTGCTCGTCGTCCAACTCGATCTGCGACTGGCCGGTCCCCACGCCATTCCACCCCGAGCCGACCCCGCCCCCCCGCCCCCCCGACATACCCCCCCACAAACGTTGATCATGAGGTTAGCGGCAACTTTGAAGATCAACACTGCCGCTAACCTCATGATCAACGGGGAGCGTGGGGTCGGGCGGAGCGTGGGGTCGGGCGGAGTGTGGGGTCGGGCGGAGTGTGGGGTCGGGCGGAGTGTGGGGTCGGGCGGAGTGTGGGGTCGGGCGGCGCGGACGTGGAAGCGGCCGGAGAGGGGTGGTGACCGGCCGCTGCGATCTGGTGGTCCGTTACTGCTTGAGCATGTTGTCCAGCAGCAGCGCGCAGCGGACCACGCCGAGGTGGCTGTACGCCTGCGGGTGGTTGCCCAGGCCGCGTTCGGCGAGCGGGTCGTACTGCTCGGGCAGCAACCCGGTCGGACCCGCCGTGTCGACCATCTGTAGGAACAGTTCCTCGGCGTCGGTCCGCCGGCCGGTGCGCAGGTACGCCTCGATCAGCCACGCCGTGCAGATGTGGAAGCCACCCTCGCGGCCGGGCAGGCCGTCGTCCCAGTGGTAGCGGTAGACGACCGGGCCGCTGCGCAGATCCGCCTCGATCTTCAACACGGTGGAGAGGAAGCGGGGATCGTCGCCGGCCAGCAGTCCGGAGATCCCGATCCACAGCGACGAGGCGTCCATGTCCTCGTCGCCGTACGCGACGCTGTACGCCTCGGCGTGCTCGTGCCAGCCGTACTCCAGCACGTTGGCGCCGATCCGGTCGCGCAGCTCCACCCACTCCGGGCGGTCCTCGCCGCCGTGCTGGCGTACGACGTGCAGCGCCCGGTCGACGGTCATCCAGCACATGACCTTCGAGAAGACGTGGTGCCGGGGTGGCAGACGGGCCTCCCAGATGCCGTGATCCGGCTCGTGCCAGCGGCGGCGGACCGCCTCGACCATGTTCTCCAGCACCCGCCACTCCTCGGCGCGTACCGAGCCGCGTACGTCGGCGGTGGCGGCGATCAGGTCGGCGATCGGGCCGAAGACGTCGAGTTGGAGCTGGTGGTTGGCGAGGTTGCCGACGCGTACCGGGCGAGATCCGGCGTAGCCCGGCAGGGTGTCGATGACCGCCTCGGCACCCAGTTCGTAGCCGTCGACCGTGTAGAGGGGGTGCAGCCGCTCGGGGTGCCCGCCGGTGCGCTCCACGCAGCCGTCCACCCAGCGCAGGAAAGCCTCGGCTTCGGCGATCGAGCCCAGGTCGACCAGCGCTCGGGCGGTCATCGCGGCATCACGCAGCCAGCAGTAGCGGTAGTCCCAGTTGCGGACGCCGCCCAGTTCCTCCGGCAGCGAGGTGGTCGCCGCCGCCAGGATCGAGCCGCTGGCCTCGTGGCAGAGGCCGCGCAGCGTCAGTGCGCTGCGGGCGACCAGGTCCCGGGCGGTGGTCGGCAGTCGCAGCGAGGCCACCCAGTCCTTCCAGGGGCGTTCGGCCGCGGCCTGCCGTTCGTGGATGGGTAGCCGGTGGTGTTCCAGGCTGTGCGTACCGAAGCGCAGCTCCAGCACCACCTGACCACCGAGCGCGGCGAGGTCCACCACCGCCTTGGCGGTCTCGTACCCGCCGTCGTTGCCGACCTCCCACTGCACGCCGGGGGAGTAGAGCGCCACCGGTTCGTTGGAGCCGAGCACCAGCAGGCCGTCACCGAGCGGCTGGAGCTGCACGGCGACCTGGGCGAACTCCGGCCGGGGCGCGAACTCGAGGCGAACCCGACCGGTGCCGGTGAGTACCCGGATCAGGGTCGAGTCGCCGGAGATGATCGCCGGGCCGTCCGGCGTGGTCTTGGGGTCCGGCTTGTCCAGCCAGTCGGTGACGGTGAGACCGGACCAGCGGGTCTCCACGGTCATCGTGCCGGAGCGGTAGCGCTGGCCCAGCGGAATGCCGCCCCGTTCGGGTGCGACGCTGAAGTGCCCGGCCGGGCTGCCGCCGACCAGGTCCGCGAAGATCGCCGCCGAGTCGGGCTTCGGGTTGCACAGCCAGCTCACCTTGGCGTCCGGCGTGAGCAGCGCGACCGTACGACCGTTGGCCAGCATCGAGTGCCGCTCGATCGGTACGGCCCGTTCACCGAACAGCCAGTGCCGTCGGGTCTCCAGCAGCAGCCCGAGCGCCCGGGCGGCCTCGATCGGCTCGGCCACCCGGTAACCGGCCTTGGTCTCACCGGGGCCGATCTTGATGCCGGCGTCCGGACCGTGCAGGTTGCCGAAGGCGTTCTCGTCGGTCACGTCGTCGCCGATGAAGAGCACCGCACTGGCCGAGAGTTGGGTGCGTAGCTGGTCGACGGCGGTGCCCTTGTGGGTGGCCACGACGGAGAGCTCGATGACCTCCTTGCCCTGGGTGACGGTGACGTCCGGCCAGGTCGCGGGGCCGCTGCGGACCGCGTCGATGGCGGCGGCGGCGGCCTCGGGATCCATCCCCCGGGTGTGTACGGCGACACTGGCCGGCTTGCGTTCCAGGCGGACGCCGGGGTAGGCGGCGGCGACGTCCCGCAGCGCTTCCCGCAGCCGGGTGCGTACGGCGATCAGCTCGGGGGAGAGCCGCTCGACGAAGCCGATGTCGAATTCGGAGCCGTGGCTACCGACCAGGTGGACCTCGCTCGGTAGCCGGGAGAGGGCGGCCAGGTCGCGCAGCGCGCGGCCGGAGACCACCGCCACGGTGGTCTGCGGCAGCGCCGCCAGGGCCCGCACCGCGGCCACCGATTCCGGCAGTGGCACGGCCTTGCTGGGGTCCGCCACGATCGGTGCGAGCGTGCCGTCGTAGTCGCAGGCGACCAGGAGTTGGGGTACCCGGGCGATCCGCCCGATGGCGGCGCGCAGTTCCGGATCCATCGGACCCGCGACGGGCGTAATGTTCTCGGTGGACGCCGCGTTCACGCTGCCTCCATGTCGGGCACACCGAGTTCGGTGAGGAAGGACTTCGCCCAGTGCCCCACATCGTGGGTGCGCAGATGGCGTTGCATTGTCCGCATACGGCGACGAGCCTCCGGCTTCTCCACATGCACGGCCCGTAGCAGAGCGTCCTTGACCGCGTCCGGGTCGTGCGGGTTGCACAGGAACGCCTGACGCAGCTCGGTGGCGGCGCCGGCGAACTCACTGAGTACGAGTGCGCCCCCGTGGTCCGCCCTTGATGCGACGTACTCCTTGGCCACCAGGTTCATTCCGTCTCGGAGCGGAGTAACCATCATCACGTCGGCGGCGGCGTACATCGCAGCCAGTTCGGTCCGACTGTACGACTGATGCAGATAATGCACCGCCGGCACGCCAACCCGGCCGAATTCACCATTAATCCGACCAACCTCGCGCTCAACCTTGACGCGAAGTGCCTGGTAGTGCTCCACCCGCTCCCGACTCGGTGTGGCGACCTGCACCATAACCGCGTCGGGCACTGTCAACTTTCCGTCAGCCAGCAACTCGCGGAACGCCTTGAGGCGCAGTTCGATGCCCTTGGTGTAGTCGAGCCGGTCGACGCCCAGGATGATCGTCCGGGGATTGCCCAGCTCCTCGCGGATCTCCTTGGCCCGCGCCTGGATCGCCGGGTCGGCGGCCAACCGCTCCATCTCCTGCGTGTCGATCGAGATGGGGAACGCGCCGGCCTTGACCTGACGGCCGTCCACCTGGATCATCTGGCCCTCGTACCGCAGCCCGAGCAGGTGCCGGGCGAGCCGGACGAAGTTCTGTGCGGCGAGCCGCTGCTGGAAACCGACCAGGTCGGCGCCGAGCAGACCGCGCAGGATCTCGGCGCGGAACGGCATCTGCATGAACAGCTCGATCGGCGGGAACGGGATGTGCAGGAAGAAGCCGATCCGCAGGTCCGGGCGCAGCTCCCGGAGCATCGCCGGCACCAGTTGGAGCTGGTAGTCCTGGACCCAGACCGTCGCCCCTTCGGCGGCGACCTCCGCCGCGGCCTCCGCGAACCGGGCGTTGACCAGACGGTACGCCTCACGCCAGCGGCGCTTGTAGGCGGGCGTCTCGACGGCGTCGTGGTAGAGCGGCCAGATCGTCGCGTTGGACTGCCCCTCGTAGTAGCGCTCCAGTTCCTCTGCGCTCAGTGGCACCGGGTGCAGCCGGATGCCCTCCAGGTCGAACGGCTCGGGGGCTGCGCCGGTGCCGCCTGCCCAGCCGACCCAGGTGCCCTGGTGTTCGGCGAGAACGGGATGTAGCGCGGTGACCAGCCCGCCGGGGCTGCGTCGCCACTGGCGTCCCTCGGGTGTGCTCACCTCGTCGACCGGCAGTCGGTTCGCCACTACGACAAAGGAGCTACGGACGGTCACGATCGGCCACCTCCGGGTGCTGACGGGTCCACCGCGATGAGCGTACTGAGCGTAGCTGCGGCGTCTGTTCCCCCTGTGCCGGACTCACCTACCCGGCCCGAACTCGGCGAACCCTGGACGTGATCATGTTGACAGGTGAGTCGCCCCGACCGGCCCTCAGGGCGGTGTTCCGGCCCCGGAGGAGCCGCTCTGGCGGGGCGATGTGGGCGCGGCCCGGCGTACCTGTCAGGATTGACATCGGCGTGCGCGCGGCCGGCTCCCGGCCGACAGCGACGGACGGCGGCCCTGGCCCGCGTCCGTGGCACGCGAAATCGGCGATCGAAAGCGACGGAGGAGCCCGCACCGTGGCCCAGTTCATCTACGTCCTGGACAAGGCGCGCAAGGCGCACGGCGACAAGGTCGTGCTCGACAACGTGACGCTGAACTTCCTGCCGGGCGCCAAGATCGGGGTGGTGGGCCCGAACGGCGCCGGCAAGTCCAGCCTGCTCAAGATCATGGCGGGTTGGGATCAGCCGAGCAACGGCGAGGCCCGCCTGATGCCCGGCTTCACCGTGGGAATGCTCGCCCAGGAGCCGCCCCTCAACGACGCCAAGACCGTGCTCGGCAACGTCGAGGAGGCGGTCACCGAGACGAAGGCCAAGCTGGAGCGGTTCAACAAGATCGCCGAGCAGATGGCCACCGACTACTCCGACGACCTGATGGAGGAGATGGGCCGGCTCCAGGAGGAGCTGGACCACGCCGACGCGTGGGACATCGACTCCAAGCTCGAACTGGCCATGGACGCGCTGCGCTGCCCGCCGCCGGACGCCGACGTCACCCAGCTCTCCGGTGGTGAGCGCCGCCGGGTCGCCCTCTGCAAGCTGCTGCTGGAGGCCCCCGACCTGCTGCTGCTCGACGAGCCCACCAACCACCTGGACGCCGAGAGCGTGCAGTGGCTGGAGCAGCACCTGGCCAAGTACGCCGGCACCGTCGTCGCCATCACCCACGACCGCTACTTCCTGGACAACGTGGCCAACTGGATCCTGGAGCTGGACCGCGGTCGGGCCTACCCGTACGAGGGCAACTACTCCACCTACCTGGAGAAGAAGGCGGCCCGGCTGGCGGTCGAGGGTCGCCGCGACGCCAAGATGAAGAAGCGCCTGGCCGACGAGCTGGACTGGGTGCGCTCCAACGCCAAGGCCCGGCAGACCAAGTCCAAGGCCCGCCTCGACCGGTACGACGAAATGGCCGCCGAGGCGGAGAAGACCCGCAAGCTGGACTTCGAGGAGATTCAGATCCCACCGGGTCCGCGTCTGGGCAACACCGTCATCGAGGCGAACAACCTGAACAAGGGCTTCGGCGAGCGGGTGCTGATCGACAACCTCTCCTTCTCGCTGCCGCGCAACGGCATCGTCGGCATCATCGGTCCGAACGGCGTCGGCAAGACCACCCTGTTCAAGACCATCGTGGGGCTGGAGGAACCGACCGGCGGCTCGGTCCGGGTCGGCGAGACCGTCTCGCTGTCCTACGTCGACCAGAACCGGCAGGGCCTCGACGGCGACAAGACCGTCTGGGAGGTCGTCTCCGACGGGTTGGACCACCTCATGGTGGGCAAGGTCGAGATGCCGTCGCGGGCGTACATCGCGGCGTTCGGCTTCAAGGGCCCCGACCAGCAGAAGCCGACCAAGGTGCTCTCCGGCGGCGAGCGTAACCGGCTCAACCTGGCGCTGACGTTGAAGATCGGCGGAAACGTCATCCTGCTCGACGAGCCGACCAACGACCTGGACGTGGAGACTCTCTCCAGCCTGGAGAACGCGTTGCTGGAGTTCCCCGGCTGTGCCGTGGTGATCTCCCACGATCGGATGTTCCTGGACCGGGTCGCCACGCACATCCTGGCCTGGGAGGGTGACGACGAGGACTCGTCGAAGTGGTTCTGGTTCGAGGGCAACTTCGAGGCGTACGAGAAGAACAAGGTCGACCGGTTGGGTGCCGAGGCGGCCCGGCCGCACCGGGTGACCTACCGCAAGCTGACCCGTGACTGACCGGGCGGTCTGTCGTGGCTGACCGGTTCGCCTTCCACTGCACGCTGCGCTGGTCGGACCTGGACGCGTACGGCCACGTCAACAACGCCCGCTTCCTCACCCTCTACGAGGAGGCCCGGGTGGCGTTGATGTTCGTCGGCGCCCGAGCGTACGGGGTCGGCTCGTTCGCCGAGGGCGTGGTGATCCGCCGGCACGAGGTCGACTACCTGCGGCCGGTGGACTACGCCCTCGACCGGGCCACCGTCGAGACCGCACCCACCGTGCGGATCGAGCTGTGGGTGGAACAGTTGCGCGCCGCGTCCTTCACGGTCGGCTACGAGATGTTCGACGGCGAACTGCTCATCAGCAGGGCGCGTTCGGTGCTGGTGCCGTTCGACCTGGACCGGCAGGTGCCCCGGCGGCTCAGCGAGCCGGAGCGGACGTTCCTGCTCGGCTACGCCCCGGAGGGCGCGCCGTGAGCGTCGGACACGGCATCGTCGACGTCGCCGACGCGGGGGCGTTCCTGGCCCGGCTCGTCCGGCTGGAGAGCGCCGCCCTGGTCCGGCTGAGGCCGGCCGCTGTCGGCGCGCGTACCGCCCTCTGGGCGCGACTGCCGTGGGAAGTGCTGGCGGTGCGTACGGTGGCCGGCGCGGGTCCTGGTGATGTGACAGTCTCCGCCGGGCAGTTGCTCGCCGAACTCGCGGCCGGCCGTGCGGACCTGCCGCACCGCCGCGACGCGCAGTGGCGTTGGGCCCTGCCGCCGGCGGTGAGCCGTCGGGTCGAGACGCTGCCGGGCGGGGAACTGCGCCGGCTGGCCGACGCGGCGGCGGGCACCCTGCGCGAGGCGGCCGAGCACGGCGTGGGCGGCCGGGCGGTGGGGCAGCGGTTGCTCCGCGACGCCCTGCTGGACCACGTGGCGGTGGTGGTCACCCCCGACGACGAGCCTGACCGTCCGGTGGAGGTGACTCAGCGGATGGTGCAGGGCCTGGTTCGCATGGGTTTCCTCGGTGCCTCCGAGGATTCGGCAGATGGTGACGGCGTGCAGGTACGTGCGGCTGGCCGATGGGTCGGACTGGTGGGACCGTACGGAGCCATCTGGTCGCAGAAGGCAACCGACCTTGTCGTACGGCCATCCGGGGGTCATGCGAAAGGATGACCGCTACTCATCCTTCCGGCTTGGTGCTGCCGTTGGGGGGGTGCTTCGTCCCGGCTGTCCGGGTACCGTCCATCCTCGGATCCACCCACTGTAGGCGACCGGATCCGCTGGGGAGTGAGGTGCGCGAGCGATGCCGTGGTGGTCATGGCGTCCAGGTCCCGCCAGTGGCGGTGACCCGGAAACTCGAAGCAGGATCATGGTGGAAGGTACCGTCCGGGTCGGCCCGCCGACGCCCCGCCAACCGGGCGGCGACTGCCCGGCTGCGGAGCGCCCGCTGATCGCCGACATGCCGGCCACCGTCGAACAGGTCACCCTGCGTCGGATCTGCGACGCGCTCGACCTGCTCGACGTGCGCTACCTGGCCGACGGCGACGGCAACCTGCTGGCCATGTGGGAACGGCACGCGGTGCTGGTCGCCCTGGAGGGGCCGGAGGACGAGATCCTCGTGCTGCGGGCCCGGCCACACGCGACGGTGCCGCCGGACTGGGCGGACCGGGCCTACCGGGTGGTCAACGAGTGGAACCACACCCGACGTTTCTGCAAGGCGTACGTGGGTGACCCCACCGAGCGCGGCCAGTTGCCGATCTACGCCGAGTTGCAGGTCCCGCTCGCGGCCGGTGCCCACGACGCGCTCCTGGTCGAGCTGCTCGATTGTGGCGCCGCCGTGGCGACCAGCTTCGTCGACTGGCTGCACGACGAGGGCGCCCTGCTCTGAGCGGCGGCGACAGCCGCCCCCGCAGTGGTGGCGGGGCGGTGGAGTTCAGCCGTGGGCGGCCGGGTCCGTCATGTCGTTCACCATGAAGTACGCCGCCCGTTCCAGGTAGTTCCACAGTTCCGTGGCCAGTGCCGGGGGCAGGTCGAGGCTGTCGACAGCCCGGCGCATGTGCCGCAGCCAGGCGTCGCGTTCGGCCGCGCCGATCCGGAACGGGGCGTGGCGCATCCGCAGTCGGGGGTGGCCCCGCTGCGCTGAGTAGGTGTTCGGGCCGCCCCAGTACTGCATGAGGAAGAGCCGCATCCGGTCGGCGGCCGGGCCCAGATCCTCCTCCGGATACATCGGGCGCAGCAGCGGATCGGCGGCGATGCCGGCGTAGAACTCCTCGACCAGCCTGCGGAACGTGGGCTCACCGCCGACGGCGTCGAAGAACGTGACCGCTTCGCCGTGGCCTTCGGACTCACCTGCGGGATTCACCGTTCCATCCTGCCAGGCCCGCCGGGGCGCGCGCCCGGGCGGCACCGGGTGAACGAGGGTGGCTCAGGTCACCGCGTGCCGGGGCCGCCCCGGACCCACCTGCCCGGGATCATCGGGAGAGGTGTCCGCCACTGGTCCGGCATCGGCGGTGGCCTCGGTGCTCGCGGTGTCGGTGGCGGTTGCGGAGGCGGCTTGGGCGGCGTCGACGGAGGCGGCCACGGTCTGCTGGTCGGGCCAGCGCAGGGCGACGATCGACATCAACAGCACCCCGGCGACGCTCCACACCCCCACCACGAGCGGAATCGGGAACCGCTCGGCCAGCAATCCGGTCACCAGTACGGCCGCACCCTGGATGACCTGCGTGCCGGTCGCCATGACACCGAACGCTCGGGCCCGGAAGCCGTCCGGAAGGGCCCGGACGAAAAGCCCGTTGGCCGTCGGAAGCAGCCCGGCGACGGCAAATCCGCAGATGGCGGCGAGCAGCGCCACCACCACCGGCGGCGGATCCAACAGCGCGGGCACCAGCGCCAGTGGGGCGCCCACGGCCAGCGGTCGTAGCAGGCGCAGTCGGCGGGCGGGTGCGACGGTACGGCCGATGATCAGACCGCCGAGGATGAAGCCGGCCGGGGTGGCCGCCATGATCACCGCCTGCGCCAGCCCGGGGTCCATGCTCTGGCCGGCGTGTTCGTTGGCCCAGGCGGCGGCCAGCCCTTCGGGCACGATGGAGAAGAGCATGGCGCTGAAGACCAGGATGGCGATGGCGCGCAGCACCGGCGTCCCGAAAACGATGTGAAAGCCCGCGGCGGTCTCCCGCAGCAGGTGGCTGCGGTGGGCCCTGGTCATCGCCGGTGGCCGGTCGTGTACCCCGAGTCGGACGATCACGGCGGACAGCGCGAAGGCGAGCGCGTTCATCAGCAGCGCGGCGGTGGGGTTGACCGTTGCGATGGCGGCGCCGAGCAGGTATCCGACCACCTGGGCGGCCTGCCCCACGCTGGCGTTGACGGACAGCCCGACGACGAGGCGGTCCCCGGGCAGAATCAGCGGCATCAAGGCCGACCGGGCGGCCTGACTCGGTGGGTTCGCCAGCGTGGTGGCGAACAGCAGCACCAGGATCAACGGAACCGGCATCCCGGGGATGGCGACCAGCAGCATCAGCGCCATCCGGACGAGGTCGCAGACGACCATCACCTGTCGGTACGGGTGCCGCTCGGCGACCGTGGCCAACAACGGGCCGCCGACCAGCCAGGGTAGATAGCTGACCGCGAAGGCGGCCGCCGACAGCGCCACGGACTCGGTTTCCCGGTAGACCAGGAGGGTGACGGCTGCCCTGGCGACGTAGTCACCGACCCAGGTCAGCGTGTTGGCCGCGAAGACGGCGCGGTACTCAGGTTGGGCGAAAACCTCCCGGAAGGTGGCCGGCCCCTCCGGAGAAGGTCGCTCGTCGGACACCATCGCCTCCATCGTCCCGGCGTCTGGCCACTCGTGATGGCCGCCCGGGACCATCGTCAGGTCTGCGGATCAGCGAGGACGTGACACCGCTCGGTAAGCGCGTGCACCGGATTCTGCCCGATCGTCTGACAACTGGCTAGGGCGAACGGTTGGTTGGTCGCATCTCCGACTGAACGAACGGACGATACCCGAGGGGGCCGCTCAGTCGCGACCCCCGCCGGTCGGCTCAGGTGGCGCCGCCTTGACCGGTCTCGGAGTCCGATCGAGTAGGTATCCCGGGGTAGAGGCGGCCCGCCGCGATCCTCGCCGTGATACCGGAGTTCTCCAGCGCCTCGGCCAGCCGGCGCCGCAGCTCCCGGCCGACCCTGAACTGACCGTCGGCGGTCGTCTTCACCACCGTGCGGATCACCGTGCCTTCCACCGTGACCTGCTCGACACCGAGCACCTCCGGCGGCTCGACGATCGAACTGGCCAGCTCCGGGTCCACCGCCATCGACGCGGCGGCGGTACGCAGCACGGCCGTCGCCTCCTCGGTGCCGGCGAAACCGATCGGCAGGTCGACCACCACCAACGCCCACCCCTGGCTCTTGTTGCCCACCCGGATGATCTCGCCGTTTCGGATGTACCAGAGCACGCCTCGGGCGTCCCGGACGGTGGTGACCCGCAGCCCGACCGCCTCGACCACGCCGGTCGCCTCGCCGAGATCGACGTTGTCGCCCACCCCGTACTGATCCTCGATCAGCATGAACAGGCCCGCGATCAGGTCCTTGACCAGGCTCTGCGCGCCGAAACCGAGGGCCACACCGGCGATGCCCGCGCTGGCCAGCAGCGGTGCCAGGTCGAAGCTGAACTCCTTGAGCACCATCAGCAGGGCGATGCCGAAGATGAACGCGGTGCTCAGGCTCCGGAGCACCGAACCGATGGCCTCGGCGCGCTGCCGGCGACGCTCGGGAACGAACTCGCCGGGTTCGGTGGCGGCGCTCGGGATGCGCTCGCGCAGCGGGCGGAGCATGGTCGGCACATCGGCGTCGCTGGTGCTGCGCACGAGCCGGCGGATCGTGCGGTGCACCAGCCATCGGGCCGCCAGCGCCAACACCAGGATCAGGATGATCCGTAGTGGCTTGACGAGGATCCAGAAGCTGCCCTCGGCCAACCACACCGAGTCGGTCCAGTTGAAAACGATCTTGCAAAGGGCCTCGTCCAGGCACTCCGGGCTGGGTGTCTCGACCGAGTCCGGACTCGACGGGGCGGAGGTGGGGCTGAGGCTGCTGACGGTCACCCTGTTTTCGTACCGCAACCGGTCGGCGGGTCCGCCGTCGACCCACCGGCCGGTGCCGCCCGGCCGGTCGAGCGCTGCCCGGGGGAAAGCGCCGGGTAGCCAGGATTAGTGCGTGCATTCGCGGGTCCGATCAGGGACTATTGGCGCAGCGGACGTCGGTGATCCGGCCGGCGTCGACGTGGTGTGGGGCTGTGCCCGACGCCGGTCGGCGGTGGCGAGTGGTAAGCCGCTTGACCGGGAGGGTGACGCGATGCCTGACATACGACCCACGGTGGGCTCCGGTGCGCTGGTCCTCAACGCCACCTACGAGCCGCTGTGTGTCGTGTCGGTACGTCGTGCCGCGATTCTCGTGCTCTCCGCCAAAGCGGTCTGTGTCGCCGATGGTGAGGGCATCCTGCACAGCGCCCGCAGCGCGCTGCCGGTGCCCTCGGTCGTCCGGCTCACCCGTTTCGTCCGGGTGCCGTACCGCACCCACGTGGGCCTGTCCCGCCGGGCGATCTTCGCCCGGGACGGCTGGCGGTGCGCCTACTGCCGGGGCCCGGCGGAGACCATCGACCACGTCTTCCCTCGCAGCCGGGGCGGCCGGCACGCCTGGGAGAACGTGGTCGCCGCCTGTGCCAGGTGCAACCACACCAAGGGTGACAAGACTCCGGCCGAACTGGGCTGGCGACTGCACGCGTTGCCGACCGCCCCGAAGGGCATCGCCTGGCGGGTGCTCGGTCACCGCGCCCCCGACCCACGCTGGGCCGACTGGCTGGACCTCCGCGAATCCGAAGCCGCCTGACCCCACGGGCACTCCCGGCGTGCCCGCCGGGAGTACACCATCCAGATCTCCCACACGATGCGCGAACGACACCCGCGCGTTTCACGCGGCGAATGCGCCGAACAGGTTTCCGGGGAGCCCGGCCCGCGCAGGGATCAAGCCTGACCGCCCGGAGCGGGCCGGGCTCCCCGGAAACCCACCAGTGAGTCCTAACGAGCCTCGACAAGAGAAGCGAAAACCACCACGTTGTCCGCGTAACCGGTCTCCCCACCGACCCAGCGCCCGCCGCAGGTGATCAGCCGCAGCTGGGGACGACTGAAGTCACCGAAGACGTCGTCCGTCGGCAGTTGCTCCTTGTCGAACCGGTCGACCCGGTCGACCTCGAAGACCGCCACCGTGCCGTCCGAGCGGGCGACCTCGACCCGATCTCCGGTCCGCAACTGGTTCAGTTGATGGAAGACGGCCGGGCCGGTGGTGGTGTCGACGTGCCCCACGATGACGGCCGGTCCGTACTGACCGGGGGTGGGCCCCTGGTCGTACCAGCCCGCCTCCTGGGCCCGCTCGGCCGGCGGCGCGGCGATGCTGCCGTCGGGCGCGATGCCCACGTTGTGTACCGGGGCGGCCAGGTCGATCTTGTTGATTTCGATTCCGACCGGCTCGCTCGCCGCCAGCAGCGGAAACTTCTTGGGTGGTGGCACCAGGCCGGCGATGAAGCGGTCCGGTAGCAGGCTCAGCCCGGTCAGCCGTTCGACGCCGAGCATCGCGATGATCAGCAGCATCAGCGTGCCGATCACCAGTACCGGTAGCCCTGGACCGGAGCGACCCCGGTGTCTGTGCCCCACCGCCCAGGCCCGTGGCCGTCTGGGCGGCAGCGGTGCCGCCGCGGGATCGGGCATGGCGACGCTGGCCGAACCCATCTGTGCGGCGACCCGGACCAGCCGGCCGCCGGCCGCGACCACCCGCCGCCAGGCACGCTGGCTCCGACGGGTGGTGCTCCGGCGTGGTCCGGGGCCCGGTTCCGGCGCGGGTACGCGGAAGCCGGCCATGGTGACTGTGGGTCAGGAACCGGTCCGGCGCCGGCTGCTCAGCAGCCCGAAGACCACCGCCGCGGCCACTGTGGCCATGCCGCCCAGCAGCAGCATCGAGCCGGTGCCCCGGTCGGCCGTGCCGCCGCCACCGGTCGCCGGTCCCTTGGTGGGCTGTTCCATGTTCAGCACGGTCAGCCTGGTGCTGGCGGTCCGGTCGTTGTCACAGCGCAGGTGCACCGGGTAGTCGCCGGCCGCCTTGTTGCCGGGCACGGTGACCGAACCAGTGAGAAAGCCGTTGTCCGGCCGGAGATAGACCCGGTTGAAGGCGTCCGAGGTCACCTCGGCCTGGCGGTCGTTGGCGTTGTCGCAGTTGGCCCGGATGCTCACCCGGGAACCGGCCTGGACGCTGTTCGGCGTCACCTCGACGAAGGTGTTCTCGTTCGCCTTGGCGGGTGCATCGGGCAGGACGAGCCCGGCCAGGGCGAACGCCGCGATCAGGACGAACGCCCCGCACAGTCGGGCGATGGTCGACGGGGCGCGGTGGACGCCTCCGTACGGTTGCAGACCTCGCATGATCCCTCCCTCCCGGCACCGGCGTACCGGTCCTGTTGGGGCGACCCGGGCGGCTTTCCCTCTGCTCCGGCGGCTAACCCGCATCCCGGCGACGGGGACGGACGTCAGGCGGGGGCGCTTCCTTCGGGGTGACGGGCCGCCAGGCGAGCGGGGTGGAGAGGACCATCGTGCTCGACGGCTGCCCGTAGGGGGCGAGGCGGTCGATAACCGCCTCGAAGTCCGTGATCGAACCGGCCGCGACCTTGAGCACGCTGCACGCGTCACCGGTGATCCGGTGGATCTCCAGAATTTCCGGCCACCGCGCGACGTCGGGGTCGTGCAGGATGCAGCGGGCGCCGTAACAGGACATCCGGATCAGCGCGACCATGTTGCGACCGGCCCGAGCCAGGTCGACGTGGGCGTGGTACCCACTGATCACGCCGGTCTCCTCCAGCCGACGCACCCGTTCGGCCACCGCGGGTGGGGACAGGTGCACCCGCCGGGACAACTCGCTGAAGGACAGCCGTGCATCGGCCTGCAACTCGCGGAGCAGGGCCCAGTCCATCTCGTCCATGCTCGTGACCTTACGTCCGACAAGTCAAACCCGGCGAGCGGCTCCTGTTCCATAGGTCTACTACGGAAAGCGCCGTTGAACAGGCATTCCATCCGACCAACCTGACGGGAGATCATGACTGGACGGGCGAGCTGGAAGGAGCGGACGCATGGAGCAGACCGAACTGCGCCCCCGGACGGAGGTGCGTCCGGCCACCGCACGACAGCGCGTGGCCCGCGCCGCACGCAACGGCGGCGAGCCCACCCTGGAGTTCGCCGAACGGGTGCCGTACGACGCGTACGTGCAGGCCAGTACGCTGCATCGCCTGCAACAGCCGCTCAGCGCGGACCCGGGCGAGATGTCCTTCCTGATGGTCAGCCAGATCATGGAGTTGTACTTCGGCCTGACCTGCCACGAGCTGCGGGAGACGTCCCGGCTGTTGCGCGCCGATCGGGTGTGGGATGCGTTGGCCCCGCTGCGCCGCGCCGCGCTGCACCTGGAGGGGCTCAACGCCGCCTGGCGGGGCCTGCGCTGGATGACCCCGGCCGACTTCAACCGTTTCCGCAACATGCTCGGCGAGGGGTCGGGTTTCCAGTCGGCCATGTACCGACACCTGGAGTTCCTGCTCGGGCTGCGGGACCCGGCACTGATCCGCCCGTTCCGTCGGCAGACCGAGGTGCACGCCGAGCTCACCGACGCCCTGGCCACCCCGAGCGTCTGGGACGACGTGGTCGCGGTGCTCGCCCGGCACGGTCACGACCTGCCGGCGGAGCTGCTGGAGCGGGACGTGGCCACCGAACACGAGACGCACCCCGCCGTGGAGGCGGCCTGGGTGCGGATCTACGCCGATGCCGGCCCGGACAACCACCTGCGGCTGCTCGGCGAGGCACTGACCGAGGTGGCCGAGCAGTTCGGCGACTGGCGGCACAACCACATCAAGGCGGTGCAGCGGACGATGGGTGCCAAGGTGGGCAGCGGCGGCTCCGCCGGGCTGGCGTGGCTGCAACGCAGCATGGCCCGGGTGGTGTTCCCGGAACTGTGGTCGGCCCGGACGGCGATGTGAGGCGGTCGTGACGACGATGAGCGACGACACCGAGGCCGAAGCACTCCGCCTCGACGCGGCCGAACCGGGGCACCGGCACCTGTTCCACGTGCCGCCGGCCGACGGTGGTCGCTATCCGGAGGCCGCCTACCTGGCGGGCAACTCGCTCGGCCTGCAACCGAGAGCCACCCGGGACGAACTACTTGCCGATCTGGACGCCTGGAGCCGGCTCGGCGTGGAGGGGCATCTGGCGGCGGACCGTCCCTGGCTGCCGTACCACGAGCTGCTGACGGCGCCGGCCGCACGACTGGTCGGCGCCCTGCCCACGGAGACCGTGGTGATGAACTCACTGACGGTCAACCTGCACCTGCTGATGGTCAGCTTCTACCGCCCCGAGGGTGAGCGGACCCGCATCGTCATTGAGGACGCCGCCTTTCCGTCGGACAGCTACGCGGTGCGCAGCCAGGCACGGTTCCACGGCCTCGACCCGGACAGCACGATCGTCCGGCTCGCGCCGCGTCCCGGTGAGGACACCCTGCGCACCGAGGACGTCACCGGCTACCTGGCGGCCGAGGGCGACACGGTGGCGCTGGTGCTGCTCGGCGGCGTCAACTACCTCACCGGCGAGCTGATGGACATCCCGGCGATCACCGCAGCCGGCCGGGCCGCCGGTGCGGTCGTCGGATGGGACCTGGCGCACGCGGCGGGCAACGTGCCGCTGTCGCTGCATGACTGGGACGTCGATTTCGCCGCCTGGTGCTCGTACAAGTACCTCAACTCGGGGCCCGGAGCGCTGGCCGGGGTCTTCGTGCACGAACGGCACCACGGCGACGCCAGCCTGCCCCGCTTCGAAGGCTGGTGGAGCACGGCGGCGCAGACCCGCTTCGAGATGGCCCCGGTCAGCCGGCCACCGACCACGGTCGAGGCGTGGCAGATCTCCAACCCGCCGATCTTCGCGATGGGTCCGGTCCGCACCTCGCTGGAACTGTTCGACTCGGTCGGCATGGCGGCGCTGCGGGCGCGCAGCCTCCGGCTCACCGGCTACCTGGAGCGGCTGCTGGACGAGGTCACCGCCGACCGGCCGCTGAGCGTCATCACCCCACGTCAGACAGGCCGGCGCGGTTGCCAGCTGTCGGTACGCATCGGCGCGGGTAGCGCCAACGAGCTGACCAAGCGGCTGCGCCACGAGCACGGGGTGATCGCCGACGCCCGGGAACCGGATGTGGTCAGATTCGCCCCGGTGCCGCTGTACTCGACGTACCACGACTGCTGGCGGGTCGCCGACGCGCTGGCCGCGACGTTTTCGGAGGCGGCCCGGTGACCGAGGAACGCGACGAGGTCGCGGTGGTCGGTGCGGGGCTGGCCGGCTGTCTGCTGGCCTGCTTCCTGGCCCGCCGGGGGCATTCGGTGGTGCTCTACGAGCGGCGCCCGGATCCGCGCAGCGGCACCCCCGAACGGGGTCGCTCGATCAACCTGGCGCTCTCCGAACGGGGGCTCGACGCGCTGCGTCGCATCGGACTGGCCGAGCAGGCGATGACGGACGCGTTGCCGATGCGGGGCCGGATGATCCATCCGGTGACCGGGGCGCCGGGATTCCAGTCGTACAGCGTCTCCGGCGACCGGGCGATCAACTCGATCAGCCGGGGAGCGTTGAACAACGCCCTGCTGGATGCCGCCGCCAAGCTGCCGGGGGTGCGGACCGCCTTCGAGCACCGGCTGGTCGGGCTCGACCCGGCGACCGCGACGATGACCTTCGAGACGCCGCGGGGCGCGGTGACCGCGGGCGCGCGGGTGGTGCTCGGCACCGACGGCGCCGGTTCGGCGGTACGCGGACAGCTGCTCGCCCACGACCTGGTGAACGAGAGCGTCGACTTCCTCGACTACGGCTACAAGGAACTGACCATCCCGCCGCTGGGTGGCGATTTCGCCCTGGACCCGGGTGCGCTGCACATCTGGCCGCGCGGCACCTCGATGATGATCGCGCTGCCCAACCCGGACCGCTCGTTCACCTGCACCCTGTTCTGGCCCACCCACGGCACCGCCAGCTTCGCCTCGCTGGGCAGCGTGGCGGCGATCGAACGGCATTTCGCGCAGCACTACCCGGACGTGCCGCCGATCGCCCCGAACCTGGTCGACGACTACCAGCACAACCCGGTCGGGGTGCTCGGCACGGTGCGGTGCGATCCGTGGCAGGTCGACGGGCGGGTCGCCCTGCTCGGCGACGCGGCGCACGCCATCGTGCCGTTCTACGGCCAGGGCGCGAACTGTGCCTTCGAGGACGTGGTGGAGCTGGACCGCTGCCTCGACGAGTGTGCCGGGGACTGGTCGGCGGCGCTGCCGCTGTTCCAGCACCGCCGGCAGGACAACGCCGAGGCGATCGCCCGGATGGCGCTGGCCAACTTCGTGGAGATGCGTGACAAGGTCGCCTCCCCGGTCTTCCGGACCCGCAAGCGGGTCGAGCACGCGCTGGAGCGTGCCCTGCCCGGCCGGTACGTCTCCCAGTACGAGCTGGTGTCGTTCTCCACCGTCCCATATGCCCGGGTGCGTCGTCGGGTTCGCCGGCAGTACCAGGTGGTCGGCCTGGCGGCGGCCGGTGTGGCGGCGGCGGCCTGTGTGGCGGCGGCGCTCGGGTTCAGGAGGCGCGGATGACGCTCTGGGATCCCCGGCTGATGGCGGGGCGGGCACCGGACGGCCCCGGCCTGCTGCGTAACTTCGTCGGCGGCGATTTCGTCGACACCGGAACCCGTTTCACCAAGCGCAGCCCGGTGACCGGCGAACCGGTGTTCGAGGTGGCCGAGGCCGATCGGTCCACTGTGGACGACGCGGTGACGGCGGGCCGGGCGGCGTTGCGGGGCCCGTGGGGGCGGGCAGGGGAACGGGAACGCGCCGAGGTGCTGCGCCGGATCGCCGACGAGTTGGAGCATCGTTTCGACGACCTGGTGGCCGCCGAGGTCGCCGACACCGGCAAGTCCATCTCGCAGGCCCGCACCCTGGACATCCCGCGGGGCGCGGCGAACTTCCGGGCCTTCGCGGAGATCGTGGCGACCGCGCCGACCGAGTCGTTCACCACGGTCACACCGGCCGGTGGTCGGGCGCTCAACTACGCGGTGCGCAAACCGGTCGGCGTGGTCGCGGTGATCGTGCCGTGGAACCTGCCGCTGCTGCTGCTCACCTGGAAGGTCGCCCCCGCCCTGGCCTGCGGCAACGCGGTGGTGGTGAAGCCGAGCGAGGAGACGCCCGCGTCGGCCACGCTGCTCGCCGAGGTGATGGCGGCGGCCGGGGTGCCGGACGGCGTGTTCAACCTGGTGCACGGCTTCGGACCGGGTTCGGCCGGCGAGTTCCTCACCCGTCACCCGGGCGTCGACGCGATCACCTTCACCGGTGAGTCGGCCACCGGCGGTGCCATCATGCGAGCCGCCGCCGACGGGGTGAAGGCGGTCAGCTTCGAGTTGGGTGGCAAGAACGCCGGGCTGGTCTTCGCCGACGCCGACCTGGACGCGGCGGTGGCCGGCTCGGTCCGGTCGAGCTTCACCAACGGCGGTCAGGTGTGCCTCTGCACCGAACGGATCTACGTGCAGCGGCCGGTGTTCGAGGAGTTCACCGCGCGGTTGGCCGAGCGCGCCGGCGAGCTGGCGTACGGCTGGCCGGCCGACGAGGCGACGGTGAACATGCCGCTCATCTCGCACGACCATCGGGACAAGGTGCTCGGGCATTACGACCTGGCACGGGCCGAGGGCGCGCGGGTGCTCGCCGGTGGCGGGGTGCCACGGTTCGACGACACCCGCGACGGTGGCGCGTACGTGCAGCCGACGGTGTTGACCGGGCTCGGCCCGGACGCCCGGACCAACCGTGAGGAGATCTTCGGCCCGGTGGTGCACGTGGCGCCGTTCGACGACGAGGACGAGGCGTACGCCCTGGCCAACGGCACCGAGTACGGCCTGGCGGCGACGGTGTGGACCCGTGACGTGGGTCGGGCGCACCGGGCCGGTGCCCGGTTGGACGCCGGCATCGTCTGGGTCAACACCTGGTTCCTGCGGGACCTGCGGACCCCGTTCGGCGGGGTCAAGGCCTCCGGCATCGGTCGTGAGGGTGGCGTGCACTCGCTGGATTTCTACTCCGAACTGACGAACGTCTGCGTGGATCTGTCATGAGTGATGATGTCGAGTTGGCGGCCCGGGAGCTGATCGAGGCCCGGGCGGGCGGGAAGCCGTGTCCGCCGTTACGTGGGCGGCTCGTGCCGGCGGGGGATGTCCAGGCCGCGTACCGGGTGCAGCAGCGCCAGGTGGGCGAGTGGCTGGCGTCCGGGCAACGCCGGGTGGGCGCGAAGGTCGGGCTGACCTCCCGGGCGGTCCAGGAGAGCCTGGGGGTGTACGAACCGGACTTCGGGGTGCTCACCGACGCGATGGCGGTGCCCGACGGCGCCGAAGTGGCGATCGGCCGCCTGCTGCAACCCCGGGTCGAGGCAGAGGTCGCCTTCGTGCTCGGCGCCGACCTGCCCGACGACCGGGTCACCACCGCTGACCTGCTGCGCGCCGTCGACCATCTGCTGCCGGCCATCGAGATCGTCGACTCGCGGGTCGCCGGCTGGGACATCTCCATCGTGGACACGGTGGCCGACAACGCCTCCAGCGGCCTGTTCGTGCTCGGCACCTCGCCCCGCCGGCCGACCGAGGTCGACCTCCGGCTGTGCGGGATGGTCCTCGAACACGCCGGTGAGCCGGTGTCGGTGGGGGCCGGGGCGGCCTGCCTGGGCAATCCGTTGCACGCGCTGGCCTGGCTGGCCGGCACGATGGCCCGCGCCGGTGATCCGCTCCGCGCCGGTGACGTGGTGCTGTCCGGCGCGCTCGGCCCGATGGTGGCGGTGACGCCGGGCGCGGCGTACGAGGCGCGGATCTCCGGTCTCGGTTCGGTGCGGACCTGCTTCCCGGTGGAGGCGACCTCATGACCACGGGTGTGGCGGTGATCGGGTCGGGAAACATCGGCACCGACCTGATGATCAAGGTGCTGCGGTTGTCGGAGTCGCTGCGGATGGTGGCGATGGCGGGCATCGACCCGGCCTCCGACGGGCTGGCCCGGGCGGGCCGGCTCGGCGTGGCCACCACCGCGCAGGGCGTCGAGGGACTGGTTGCGATGCCCGAGTTCGCCGACGTGGACCTGGTCTTCGACGCCACCTCGGCCGGTGCGCACCGGCACCACGACGCCGTGCTGCGCGCGCACGGCCGGACCGTGATCGACCTGACCCCGGCGGCGATCGGCCCGTACGTCGTACCGCCGGTCAACCTGGAGGAACACCTGGGCGAGACCAACCTCAACATGGTCACCTGCGGTGGGCAGGCGACCGTGCCGATCGTCGCCGCGGTGCGGCGGGTGACCCCGGTCGCGTACGGGGAGATCGTCGCGTCGATCGCCTCGCGGTCGGCGGGCCCGGGCACCCGGGCCAACATCGACGAGTTCACCGAGACCACGGCCCGGGCGATCGAGGTGGTCGGCGGCGCCGACCGCGGCAAGGCGATCATCGTGCTGAATCCGGCCGATCCGCCGCTGCTGATGCGCGACACCGTCTACTGCCTCTGCCCGGACCCTGACGCCGACCGCGCCGCCATCGCCGCCTCCGTCGACGACATGGTGGCCTCCGTGCAGGAGTATGTGCCCGGGTACCGGCTCAAGCAGGACGTGCAGTTCGACCGCGTGGACACCTACGTGCCGTCGCTGGGACGGCGGCTCACCGGGTTGCAGGTCTCGGTCTTCCTGGAGGTCTCCGGCGCCGGGCACTATCTGCCCGCGTACGCCGGGAACCTGGACATCATGACCTCGGCCGCGCTGCGCACCGCGCAGCGACTGGTCGCCCTGCGGGCGGAGGTTGTCGGGTGAGCGCGAGGAGTGCAGCGCAGCGGAGCCCCGCGGTCGCGAACGCAGGGAGGCACAGATGACAGGGCTGTACATCCAGGACGTGACGTTGCGCGACGGCATGCACGCCATCGCCCACCGTTACACCGTCGACCAGGTCCGCACCATCGCCGCCGCGCTGGACGCCGCCGGGGTCGCCGCGATCGAGGTGGCCCACGGTGACGGTCTGGCCGGATCCAGCGTCAACTACGGCCACGGTGCGGCCAGCGACGCCGACTGGATCGCGGCGGCGGCCGAGGTGATGACGAGGGCGAAGCCGACCACCCTGCTGCTGCCCGGCATCGGCACCATCGCCGACCTGAAGGCCGCCCGCGCGCTCGGCGTGACAAGCGTCCGGATCGCCACCCACTGCACCGAGGCGGACATCTCCGCCCAGCACATCTCCTGGGCCCGGGAAAACGGCATGGACGTGGCCGGCTTCCTGATGATGTCGCACATGAACGACCCGGCCGGGCTGGCCGCCCAGGCGAAGCTGATGGAGTCGTACGGCGCGCACTGCGTCTACGTCACCGACTCCGGCGGCCGGCTGCTCATGTCCGACGTGGCGCAGCGCGTCGACGCGTACCGGCAGGTGCTTGAGCCGACCACGCAGATCGGCATCCACGCGCACCACAACCTCTCCCTCGGGGTGGCCAACAGCGTGGTCGCCGTCGAACACGGCCGGATCGTGGGTGACGGCCCGCCCGGGTCGCCGGCCGGCCGGACCGTCCGGGTGGACGCCTCCCTCGCCGGCATGGGCGCCGGTGCCGGCAACGCGCCGCTGGAGGTCTTCGTCGCGGTCGCGGAACTGCACGGCTGGCAGCACGACTGCGATGTCTTCGCGCTGATGGACGCCGCCGACGACATCGTCCGTCCGTTGCAGGACCGGCCCGTCCAGGTCGACCGGGAAACCCTCTCCCTGGGGTACGCGGGGGTCTACTCCAGCTTTCTACGCCACGCCGAACGGGCCTCGGCGCGCTACGGCGTGGACGTCCGGTCGATCCTGGTGGAACTGGGCCGACGCCGGATGGTCGGCGGGCAGGAAGACATGATCGTCGACGTGGCGCTGGACCTGGCCGGTAAGGAGAACTCATGATCGGGCCGGACATCGCGGGGATCGCCGAGACACTCGGCACGGCTGCCGACACGGCCACCGCGACCGCGCAGCTCGCCGTCGAGACCGGGCTGGACGTCGACGCGGCGTACGCGGTGCAGACCGCCCTGGTGCAGCGCCGGCTGGACCGGGGAGAGCGGCTCGTCGGGTTGAAGATGGGGCTGACCAGCAAGGCGAAGATGGCCCAGGTCGGCGTGGACGAGGTGATCTGGGGCCGACTCACCGACGCGATGCGGGTGCCCGACGGCGGCACGGTCGACGTGGCCCAGTTCATCCATCCCCGGGTCGAGCCGGAGGTGGCGTTCCTGCTGGACCGGCTTCCTCAGACCGGCGAACCGGTAGGTGACTTCACCGAAGCGGTGCGGGCGGTCGCTCCGGCGATCGAGCTGATCGACTCCCGGTACGCGAACTTCACCTTCTCCCTGCCGGACGTCATCGCCGACAACACGTCGGCCGGCGCGTTCGTGATCGGACCCTGGTCGCCGGTGCCGGACGGGCTGGACAACCTGGGCGTGTTGCTGGAAATCGACGGGCGGGTGGCCCAGGTCGGCTCGACGGCGGCCATCCTGGGTGACCCGCGACGGGCGCTCGACGAGGGCATCCGACTGGCCGGCCGGCACGGCGTACGGCTGCGGGAGGGCTGGGTCTTCCTGGCCGGCGCGGCGACGGCTGCTGTTCCGTTGCGTGCGGGTGCTCATGTGCGTGCAATCGTCGAGAAGCTCGGGACGGCTTCGTTGCGGAGCTCGTCGTGATCCGGCTGGGGGTTCCGGGCAGCCCGACCGGCTCCGGGCGGTCAGGCTTGATCCCTGCGCCGGTCGGGCTGCCCGGAACCCCTGACGTGGTCGAGGTCCTTGCGCCGCTGTCGGGTGGGTTCGATCTGGGGTGGACGGTGCCGGTGCCGGCTGGGTGGGGGTCTGGGGTGGGCGCTGTCCGTCCGGTTGTCGCGGAGGTCTGTCGTGAGTGGTGACAGGGCTCGGGTGGTTGCGGGCAAGGCGGTGCCCCGAGGGGCTTTTCCGCACGTGAA
Organism: Micromonospora sp. ATLC16; assembly: GCF_057196645.1. NCBI lineage: Bacteria > Bacillati > Actinomycetota > Actinomycetes > Micromonosporales > Micromonosporaceae > Micromonospora > Micromonospora sp. ATLC16. The sequence continues at coordinate 50,302 of NZ_JBXUOW010000005.1, read as the reverse complement.
GGTGGCGGGTGGGCTCGTCTTCGTGTCGGGGACGTCGTCGCGGCGGCCGGACAACACGTTCGCGGGCGTGTCGGTGGACGAGTTCGGCACGACCGACCTGGACATCCGGGTGCAGACCCGGGCGGTGATCGAGAATGTCGCGGACCTGCTGCGGTCGGTCGGTGCCGAGCTGACCGACCTGGTCCAGGTGACCACGTATCTGGTCAACATGAATGACTTCGGTGGATACAACCAGGTGTGGGCGGAGTTCTTCGACGCGACCGGGCCGACCCGGACGACGGTCGCCGTGCACCAGTTGCCGCATCCGCACCTGCTGATCGAGATGCAGGCCGTCGCCCTGCTCCCAGAAGGAGGCCAGTCATGAGTGAGTTCGCCGAGCCGTTCAGCTTTCCCGGCTGGATCGCCGAGAACCAGCACCTGCTGAAGCCGCCGGTGGGCAACAAGGAGATGCTGCCCGGCTCCGAGGACTTCATCGTCATGGTGGTCGGCGGCCCCAACCAGCGCACCGACTTTCACGTCGACCCGTACGAGGAGTTCTTCTACCAGGTCAAGGGCAACATGCACATCGACCTGATGCTGCCCGAGGGTCCGCGTACGGTGCACGTGCGCGAGGGTCAGATGTGGATGCTGCCCCGGAACACGCCGCACTCGCCGCAGCGACCGGAGGCCGGCTCGATCGGGATGGTGATCGAGCGGGTACGCGAGGAGGGGACGCTGGAGAAGTTCCAGTGGTACTGCCCCGAGTGCTCGCACAAGGTGCACGAGGTCGAGTTGCAGGTGCGGGACATCGCCGCCGACCTGCCACCGGTCTTCGCCGCGTTCTACGCCGACCAGTCGGCGCGTACCTGTGACAACTGCGGCACGCTGCATCCGGGCAAGGGCTGATGACGGCTCCGGCGCCGTCGGTGTCTCCGGTGGTGGACGTGCACACGCACGTCGTACCGAAGGGATGGCCGGACCTGGCGGCGGCGTGCGGCGGGTCCGGCTGGCCCTGGCTCCGGGTCGACTCGGAACGCGCTGCCATGATCATGGTGGGCGAGAAGCCGTTCCGCCCGGTCAGCGCGGGGTGTTGGGACGCCAACACCCGGCTGGCCGACATGAGCACCGACGGGATCGACGTCCAGGTGGTCTCGCCGACCCCGGTCTTCTTCTGCTACGACCGCCCGGTCGACCAGGCGGTGAAGGTGGCCCGGATCTTCAACGACCTGACCCTGGAGGTCACCGCCGCGGGTGGGGACCGGTTGTTGCCGTTCTGCCAGGTGCCGTTGCAGGACCCGGACGCGGCCTGTGCCGAGGTGGACCGCTGCCTCGCGTCCGGCCACGTCGGTGTGGAGATCGGCAACCATGTCGGCGAGCGGGATCTGGACGATGCGGGCATCGTGACGTTCCTGACCCACTGCGCCGAGGTCGGTGCGCCGGTCTTCGTGCACCCCTGGGACATGGCCGGCAGCCCCCGACTGGACCGTTGGATGGCCCGGTGGCTCACCGGCATGCCCGCCGAGACCCACCTGTCGGTGCTGGCGATGATCCTCGGCGGGGTGTTCGACCGGGTGCCGGACACGCTGCGGATCTGCTTCGCCCACGGCGGCGGCAGCTTCCCGTTCTGGCTGGGGCGCGCCGACAACGCCTGGCACCGCCGCGGTGACCTGGTACGCGGTGCCTCCGCCGCCCCGCCCAGCTCCTACGTCGACCGGTTCTACGTCGACTCGGTGGTCTTCTCGGCTCCCGCCCTGCGGCTCCTCGTGGACACCATCGGCGCGGAGCGGGTGCTGGTGGGCAGCGACTACCCGTACCCGCTGGGTGAACGCCCGGCCGGTGCGGTGGTCCGCCAGGCCGACTTCCTCACCGACGCCCACCGCACCAACCTGCTCTCCACCAACGCCCTCCGTTTTCTCGGGCTGTCGTCGCCGGGCGCTCTTCCTCCCCGACACCCGTGTCGAGGCGGCAACGAGTGGCCTTAGCGGGCAGGATGGCGGCATGGCCGAGCCGCACGACCTGACCGCGCTGGAACAGGCCGCCGCGATCGCCTGCGGCGAGTTGTCCAGTCTGGACCTCGTCGAGCATCATCTGCGGCGGGTCGACGCGCTCGGCGACACGGTGGGTGCCTTCGTCACCGTCACCCCCGAGCTGGCACGCGAAGCCGCCCGCGCCGCCGACGCGACGCCGGCCGATCGGCGTGGGCCACTGCACGGGGTACCGACCGCGATAAAGGATCTGACCCTGACGGCGGGCGTGCGCACCACGTTCGGCTCGGCCGCCTTCGCGGACCTCGTACCGCCCGTCGACGCCGACGTGGTGCGCTTCATGCGGGCTGCCGGCCTGGTCAGTCTCGGCAAGACCACCACCTCCGAGCTGGGCTGCTCGCTGTACTCCGAAACCCTGGTGGCGCCACCGGCCCGCAACCCGTGGGCGCTGGCGTACACCGCCGGCGGGTCCAGTGGCGGCGCGGCGGCAGCCGTGGCGGCCGGCCTGGTGCCCGTGGCGCAGGGCTCCGACGGCGGTGGCTCCCTGCGGATCCCCGCGTCGCTGTGCGGGCTGATCGGCTACAAGCCCAGCCGCGGCCTGGTCTCCGGCGGTCCGCTGGGTTTCGGCGCTTTCGGCCTGCCGACCAGCGGTCCGCTCGGCCGGACCGTCGCCGACGTGGCCGCGTTGCTGGACGTGCTCGCCGAGCCGGTGCCCGGTGAGCCGTACCTGCCGCCGCCACCGCCGTCGGGCGGCTATCTTGCCGCTGCCCGGGCCGCCGAGCCCGGCACCCTACGGGTCGGTCGGTTCACCACCCCGATGCTCGCCGACGAGCCGGTCCATCCGGACTGCGTCGCCGCGGTGGACCGGGCCGCAGCGTTGCTCGCCGCCGCCGGGCACGAGGTCGTCGAGGTGCCCGCGCCGCTCGGCCCGCAGGTCTGGCCGCTGTTCGAGATCCTCTGGTACGTCCTCGCGCTCGCCCCGGTGCCGCCGCAGCGGGAGCCCGAGCTGCTGCCGCTGACCCGTTTCCTGCGGGCCCGGGCCGCCGGGATCTCCGCCGGCACGCTCACCGCGACTCTCGGCGAGATTCAGGCCCAGGTACGCCTCGGCGCCCGCCGTACCGCCGGCTGCGACCTGCTGCTCTGTCCCACCCTGTCGGCCCCGCAGGCACCGGTCGGCTGGTTCACCCAGGGACGCACCCCGGCGGAGGATTTCGACCGGCAACGCCGTTTCTCCCCGTACTGCGCGGTCTTCAACGTCACGGGTCAACCGTCGGTTTCGTTGCCGGTCGGCGTGACCGCCGACGGGCTGCCGGTCGGCGTGCTGCTCACCGGCCGCTACGGCGACGACGCGAGGCTGATCGCGACCGCTGCGCAACTGGAGGCCTACAGTGGCGGATGGGATCGGCACCCCGCGGTCTGGCGGAGCGTCGGCTCCGCTAACGTGAATGACAGCGGAGTCGGGAGGTCACCGCGGTGATCCGCCACCCGACCCGATCAAGGATCTCTCTTTCCGCCTGGGGGCGTTGGGATTGTCTGTAACCGACACGTTGCTGGTCTTCGTCGGCATCCCGGCAACCATCGTGCTGGTGATCGCCGGTCTCGTCTACGCGGGCAGCCAGGGCGGTGGTGGCGGTGCCAAGCGTTACCGGCCGGGCCGGCCGTTCACCTTCACGCCGGTGTGGTTCCTCGGCCGCCCCGAGGAACTGGCCGATTCCGCGGGCGCCGCGCTGTCGGTGGGGGCACAGGCGCCCGCGCTGACCAGCCGCACGCAGGAACAGGCCGGCGTCGAGGCGCCGACCGGTGGAACCGGAGGCGCAAGTGACCGTTGGTGAGAAGCAGCACGCGGCCGGGACGCAGAACCCGCCCGACGTGCTCGACGGGCCGTTCTCGACCCGCCAGCTGCTGCGCATCGACGAGGCGCTGCGGGTGGCCGACCGGACGACCGGTCTGGTCTTCTCCGTCTTCGTCGGCGGCCTCGACGAGCCGATCCGGGAGCACGCCGAGCGGCTGCACCGGCAGTTGGCCGAGCCCGACCGGTCGGTGCTGATCGCGATCTCACCCAACCAACGTCAGCTGGAGATCGTCACCGGCCGGTACGCCCGCAAGCGCGTCCCGGACACGTACGCCAAGATCGCCGCCCTGTCGATGGTGGCCTCGTTCGGTGGCGGCGACCTGGCCGGCGGCATCATCCAGGGCCTCGACCAGCTCTCCCGTTACGCCGGCAAGGTCTGAGCCCGACCCGTACGACAAAAGCCCGGCCCGCGTCGCGCGCGGCCGGGCTTTTGCATGGCCCGGGAGCGTCGGGTAACCACGACGCTCCCGGGCCGGTGGAGCGCTGTCAGGCCGTCCGGGCGTCCCGGGCCTGCGCGGCGAGCGCGCGGACCACGCCGTCGCGGCCCTCGGCGACCAGCCGCCGCAACGGCCCGGGGTGGCCCTCCTGTACCAGCCAGGCGTCGGTTGCCTCGACGGTGTCGTCCTGCACCAGGTACGCCGGGTACATGAGCATGGCGAACTCCTGCGCCGGCTCGCTGTCCCGGGTCGCCCAGACCTGCCCGACCGCGGCGAAGTAGCGGTCCCGGTAGGGCGTCACCAGTTCCACCTGCGTGGGGTGGCTGAAGCCCTGCAGCAGCGCCCGGTGCCGCCAGTTCGGCAGCGCCTCGGGGCCGGTCAACTGAGCCCAGACGGCGGCCTTGTTCGCCTCGGTCGGCACCAGCGCGTGCGCGTACGCGGCCTCCCGCTCACCGCTGGAGGTCTTGTCCCGAGCCAGCTCGGCCTCGATCTCCGACGCCCCGGCCACGCCGTTGGCCACCAGTGCCTGCAACACGCTCCACCGCAGCTCGGTGTCGATGGTCAGCCCCGGGGCCACCTGGGTGCCTTCCAACCAGCCGCGCAGCACGGCCAGGTCCTCGCCGGACCGGGCCGCGGAGACGTACGCCCGGGCCCAGGCCAGCTGGAAGCCGCTGCCCGGCTCGGCCGCGGCGAGCGCGGTCTTCGCGGTACGGGCCAGGTCGGCCCAGCCGGTCGGCGCCCAGGCCGGGTCGGCGTAGAAGGTGAGCGCGCTGCTGGCCTGGCGCAGCGTCGCGGTGACCAGGTTGATGTCCGTCTCCGCCGGCAGCCCGGCCAGTACCAGGGCGACGTAGTCGCGGGTGGCCAACTCGGCGTCGCGGGTCATGTCCCAGGCGGCGGTCCAGCACAGCGCGCGCGACAGCGACGACTCGAGGCCGGCGATGTGCTGGACCACCGTCGCCATGGACCGCTCGTCCAGCCGCAGCTTGGTGTAGCTGAGGTCGTCGTCGTTGAGCAGCAGCACGTCGGCTGCGGGCACGCCGGTGAGTTCGGTGAGTTCGGTCAGCTCGCCGTTGACGTCGACCTCGTACCGCTCGCGGCGGACCAACCGGCCGTCGGTGAGGTCGTAGAGCCCCACCCCGATCCGGTGGGTACGCAGGGTCGGGTAACCCTCCGGCGCCTCCTGACGGGCCGCCACCCGCTGGTAGGTGCCGTCCGCGTCGATGGTCAGCTCCGGGCGCAGGGTGTTGACCTGGGCGGTCTCCAACCACTGCGAGGCGAAGGTGGTCAACTTGCGACCGGAGGCGGTCTCCAACTCAGACAGCAGGTCGTCGAAGGTGGCGTTGCCCCAGGCGTGTCGGGCGAAGTAGGCGCGCAGGCCGGCCAGGAACGGCTCCTCACCGACGTAGGCGACCAACTGCTTGAGCACGCTGGCGCCCTTGGCGTACGTGATGCCGTCGAAGTTGACCTCGACCGCCTCCAGGTCCGGCATCTCGCAGTAGACCGGGTGGGTGGAGGAGAGCTGGTCCTGCCGGTAGCCCCAGTTCTTCCGGATGGACAGGAAGGTCGTCCACGCCTCGGTGAACCGGGTGGCGTGCGTGTTGCACCAGTGGCTGGCCCACTCGGCGAACGACTCGTTCAGCCACAGGTCGTTCCACCAGCGCATGGTGACCAGGTTGCCGAACCACATGTGCGCCAGCTCGTGCAGGACGGTGTTGGCCCGCTGCTCGTACTCGAAGTCGGTGACCTGCGAGCGGAACAGGTAGTGCGACTCGGCGTGGGTCACGCAGCCGAAGTTCTCCATCGCGCCGGCGTTGAAGTCCGGCACCCAGAGCTGGTCGTACTTGGGCAGCGGGTATCGCACCCCGAACTGCTCGTGGAAGAAGTCGAAGCCCTGCGTGGTGACCAGGTTCAGCTCGTCGGAGTCCAGATACTGCGCCATGCTCGCCCGGCAGAAGTAGCCCAGGTCGATGCCGTCGTGGGTGTACCTGACCTCGTGGTACGGCCCGGCGCACAGCGCGGTGATGTAGGTGCTCATCCGGGCGGAGGTGGCGAAGTGGATGGTCTGGTGGCCCTCGTCGGCCGCATCCTCGCGCTCCACCGGCATGTTGGAGATCACCTTCCAGTGTTCCGGAACGGTGGCGTGCCAGGTGTAGACGCTCTTCAGGTCGGGCTGGTCGAAGCAGGCGAAGACCCGCTGCGCGTCGGCCGTCTCGAACTGGCTGTAGAGGTAGGTCTCACCGTCGACCGGGTCGACGGTGCGGTGCAGCCCCTGACCGGAGTTCGAGAACGCGAAGTCCGCGTCGACGACAAGCGTGTTCTCGCCGGCCAGCCCGGTCAGCGTGAGCCCCTGCTCGGCGGAGAAGCCGGCCAGGTCCACCGGGGCGCCGTTGAGCGTCGCCGAGCGTACGGAGTCGGCCGCCACCTCGATGAACGTGCTCGCCCCCGGTTCGGCGCAGCGGAACCGCACCTCGGTGGTCGACCGGAAGGTCCGACCGTCAGCGGCGTGGACAGCACTGGACAGATCCAGACTGATGTCGTACCCGGTCACGTCGAGCAGGCGGGCCCGCTCGGTCGCCTCGACCTGTGTCAGGTTGCGCACTCCCGGCACTGTTCGTCTCCATCCCACTATGCCGCCGTCACGGTCGCACGTTCCGTCGACCGCTGGTGACGGCCGGTCCGGGCCTGAGTCTTCCATGTACCGGTGGACGGTGGTGGGCGAGGTCACGGCTCGATCGTGAGGCAGGTGGCAGGGGACGGAGCAAGGATCGGAGGTACGCCGGTGAGCCGGTGTACCACTGCGAAGGGAACTCGTCGTGAACGACCGCGTCAGCGTGGACATGTGGTTCGACCCGATCTGCCCGTGGGCGTGGCTGACGTCCAGATGGCTGTTGGAGGTGGAGCGGATCCGTCCGGTCGACGTCCGCTTCCAGGTGATGAGCCTGTCGGTGCTCAACGAGGGTCGGGAACTGTCCGACGACTACCGGGAGTTGATGCGGAACGGGTGGGGGCCGGTGCGGGTCTGTGTGGCCGTGCAACAGCGGCACGATGCCGACGCCGTGCGCGCGCTCTACACGGCCCTGGGCACGCGGATCCATCTCGGCAAGGAGCCGCTGGGGCCGGAGCTGTATGTCGCGGCTCTGACCGAGGCCGGACTGGACCCGGGGCTGGCCGAGGCGGCCGGGGACACCGACCTCGACACTCCGCTGCGGGCCAGTCACGAGGCGGGTATGCGGCCGGTCGGTACCGATGTCGGCACCCCGGTCATCCACGCGCCCGGCCCCGACGGCCGGCAGGTCGCCTTCTTCGGGCCGGTGGTCACCCCGGCACCCAGGGGTGAGGCCGCGGGTCGTCTCTGGGACGGCGTCCTGCTGGTCGCCGGTACCCCCGGGTTCTTCGAACTCAAGCGCAGCCGCGACCTCGACCCCATCTTCGACTGAGCTGCCCGGGCGGGCACCTTGCCGAATGCCGGGCCCCGGCCGGCGCTGCCGCGCCGCCCCATCGTGGTACCAGCGCTTGCCGACGGGCCGCCGAGGCGGAGCGTTCAGCTGGCGTCCCCACTTTCATCTGTTGGGCTCGGGGCGGGTCCGGCGGCGGCACCCGACGCGTCGCCGGTAGCGTCAACGGTCATGACGGTCGTGCACCCGATCACCCGCGCCTGGATCACCACTGGTGGTACCGGCGCCCAGAACTACGACGAGTTCGCCGACGACGCGGAGATCACCGCGATCATCGAGGCGAATCCGCACAGCGCCCTCGGCATCGAGATGCCCCACAAGGCCCCGGAGAGCCTCGGCAGGTCGTTCGCCGACGCCCTGCCGGACGCGGTGAGCCGGCTTGCGGAGGCGAAGGCCGACGGCAGCTACACCCCGGCCGAACAGGTGGTGGTGCTGTACCGGATCAGCGCGCCGGGCGAGGAACCGGCCTACGGGCTGTTCGCCATGGTCGACACCGATCAGATCTCCACCCGGGCCGACGAGCCCGGCCTGGTCATCCGCAACGAGGACGTCTTCATCGCCAAGGTGCGCGAACGGGTCGCCCTGGCCGAGGCGTTGGGGCACCTGCTCTCACCCGTACTGCTGCTGCAGACCGGGCGTGGTGACGAGTTGCACGCCGCGCTCGCGGCGGCCACCGACACGGCCGGGGCGCCCGCCGCCACCGACACCGACCAGGCCGGACGTACCCACGCCATCTGGCTGGTCGATCCCGGCGCGCGGCAGGACGAGCTGACCGCCCTGGCCGGCGGGGGCGAGCTGGTCGTCGCGGACGGCAACCACCGCAGCCTGGCCGCGCAGACCGGCGGGATGTCCCGGTTCCTGGCGGTGGTCACCACCCCGGCCTCGGTGGCCATCCAGCCGTACAACCGCCTGGTGAGCGAGCTGACCACCACCCACGAGGAGCTGCTGGAGCGGCTGAACGCCGCCGGGGCGCGGATCACCGAGCTGGACGGCCCGGCCGAGGTCCCGGCGGCCGGCGGCAGCGTCGTGCTCCAGCTTCCCGAGCAGGCGTACGCGGTGGCACTGCCGCACACCGGCGCCGGTCGCCTGGAGAATCTCGACCATGCCCTGGTCGAGCGGCTGCTGTTGCGTGACGCCCTCGGCCTGGATCCGGGTGACAAGCGGATCACCTACGTGGGCGGTGACTACCCGGCCAGCTGGCTCACCGGCGAGGTCCGGGCCGGTCGGGCCGAGTTGGCCGTCCTCATCGCGCCGGTGACCGTCGATGATTTCGTCGCGGTGAACCTGGCCCGGGAGAAGATGCCCCGCAAGAGCACCTGGTTCACCCCGAAGGCGCGCGGTGGCCTGGTGGTCGCCGAACTGCCCTGACGCGCCGCCCGTCCCACCGGGCACCGCCCCGGCGGTGCCCGGTGGGACGGGCCTGACAGACTGCGCGGTATGCGCGTCTACCTGGGATCCGATCACGCCGGTTTCGAGTTGAAGGTGCACCTGGCCAACCACCTCGCCAAGCAGGGGTACGAGGTGGTCGACGTCGGCCCGCACGCCTACGACCCGGAGGACGACTACCCGGCTTTCTGCCTGCACGCCGGCACCCGCGTGGTGGCCGATCCGGGCAGCCTGGGCGTGGTCATCGGTGGCTCCGGCAACGGCGAGCAGATCGCCTCGAACAAGGTGGCGGGGGTGCGGGCCGCGCTGGCGTGGAACGTCGAGACGGCCCAGCTGGGCCGACAGCACAACGATGCCAACGTGGTCGCTCTCGGCGCCCGTCAGCACACCCTCGACGAGGCCACCGCCATCGTCGAGGCGTTCCTGACCACCTCGTTCTCGGGCAGTGACCGACACGCTCGTCGGATCGCCCAGGTCGCCGAGTACGAGCGCACCCGGCAGCTGCCCGACCTGCCCTGATTCGCGACGCTGGGACGATCACACCTGATCCGGGGCCGGGCAGGCCACTCGACCTCGGTTCGGGACGGGTCAGCGGCGGGGCAACTCGTCGCGGGGGGTCCAGTTGCGGCGAACGATGACGACCCGGTCCGCCGCTGCGGCGAGATCCTCGTCGGTGGGTCGGGCGGCGTCCCGTGCCCGCATCGCGGCGGTCACACTGACCTGCGACGAACCGGACCCGACCAGCCCCCGCAGCCCCCGCTCGCCTTCCTCGTGGGTGCCGTTGCGTCGCCCGCGCGGGGCCTCACCGCCGTCGTGCACCCCGGCCGTGGTGGCCGCCGTACCAGCGTCGCCCCCGCCTCCCGGGGCACCCTGGTGCCGATGCCGTCGTCGCCGCCGTTCCCCGCCATCCGCCACCCCCCGACCGTACCCCCACCCCCATCCACCTGCCCGCTTCGCCGATCATGCAGTTGTGGCAGTGACAAAGGGCGCGTACCGCCTCATGTCAACGACCATGTCTGCATGATCGGCGGGCGGGGACGGGTCAGAAGATCTCCATGGCGGAGGGGGCTCGGTGCCAGGTGAAGGCGGGGCCGGTGGCGGTGAGCGCGCCGGGGCGTAGCTCGCGTAGCCGGCCGGTCTCCGCCAGCGCGGTCGGGGTCGCGCCGCCGAGGAACAGCTCGCCGAGGCAGCGTACGTCGCAGGCCAGGTCGGCTGGCCCGCTCGCCGGTGTGCAGGTGGCCTCGGCCGGCCCGCCGCGCAGCCGCCACCGGCCGGTGTTCTCCGGCAGCAGGTGGTCGGTCACCTCGATGACCACGTCGACGTCGGTGGCGTAGCGTCGGGCGGCGAGCGCGGCCGGCACGTCCACCACCCGTACCCAGAGCGCGTCGACCAGCCGGCAGTCGAGCCGGCGTGGCTCGTTAAGCAGCCGCAGCAACGGCTCGTCCACCGCCGCCCGCATCCAGGCCAGTCGCCGGGTCAGGTCGAGCGAGAGCAGCATCCGCCAGATCGCCAGATATCCCGCCGGGGTGCTCGTCACCACCTCGTCGACCGTGGTGAGGCTGTTCGGGCCGGCGTCGTCCCACTCGGCCTTGGTGCGGAACAGCCCGTAGCCGTCGACACCGTCGGGTCCCTCGTGCAGCACCACCCGCCGCTCGGTGGCGCCACCACGATGTGCCTCCGGGTCGACCAGCACGTACCGCCACCACCGGTCGTCGCGCGCCGACCAGCCGGGGCGATCGGCGCGTACGCGCTCGTACACCCGGGCCAGGTCGGCCTGGCCGTCGGTCGGCCGGCCCAGGCGCAGCCGGCCCTCGCCCGGCGTCGGCGCCGGTAGTCGCAGTTCGGTGGTCGCGCCCGAGACGTGGAACCGCTGGGAGGCCAGGCCGTAGCCGAAACGCGGATAGATCCGACCCTCGCTGGCCCAGAGCACCGCGACCGGCTCCCGGCGACCGTCGTAGATCTGACGTAGCTGACGATGCATCATCGCGGTGAGCAGGCCCCGCCGACGGTGGGTGGGTGCGACCCCCACCAGGGTGACGTGCGCTGCGGGCAGCGTCCCGCCGGGTACGCCAAGGTCCCGGGTGTACGCGGCGGCGCTGGCCACCAGGTCGGCTCCGTCGCGTACCAGCAGGGCCCGCTCCGGTTCGAAGATCACGCGCTCGGCTTCGTGGGCCTCGGGTTCGACGCCCTGATGGAACAATGTGCCGAGGAGACGCCCGATCTCGTCGTAGTCCTCGGCGCGGGCTGCCTCGACGGGCAGGGTGGAGGTGGTCACCGCTCGTGTCTAGCCGATAGGTGTGGGTACGGCGACCGATTTGCGGGCTGGCTACCCTCGTAGTCTCCAGCAGCGTCCGGGGGACGCCGCCGGTGAAAGGGGAGGGAACGACATGGCCGAGCAGACGCAGCCGTGGGCGGAGCGGACCGTCGAGGTGCCGCCGCAGCCCGGTGACGGGGTGCCGCCGCAGCGCGACCCGTACCGTCGTGGTGTTGCCCAGGTCGGTGCCCGGGCGCCGCGTACCGAGCCGTTCCCGACGGTGGAGCACGCCCCGACCGGCACCGGCTGGCCGGGCGAACCGGCGCCGCGTCAGCCGTTGAGCTGGCACATGGAACGGCTGAGGCGTGGCCGCGAGTGGAGCTTCGCAGGGGCGCTGTTCGCCTTCGTCTGCTGGGGAATCTGGGCCATCTCCGGCGGTGGTGACCTCGTCGGACCAGTCGTGATCTTCGTGCTGAGCCTGCTGGTCGCGGCCGGGCTGTTCACCCTGGCCCGGCTGCTCGGCCGAGTGGTGCTGGAACGGCAGCTGGGCCGGGTCCGGCGCACCGCCCGGGGAGCGCATCTGGTCACGGCGGTGTTCCTGACCGGCCTCGGTGTCGCCTTCCTGCAACAGACGCAATGGGTCATGGACGCCTGGAACTGGTTGACGAACTAGGCCCGGTCCGGCGGCGCTGCGGGAAACACTCGCGCGAGATCCCGGCCGCCGGGCGGGCCGGCCCGTCGGCCGGCCCGCCCGGGAGTGGCCGCGCACCGCGACCGAGGTCGTCACTCCACCAGGACGGCGGCCTGCTTACCCAGCCGGGGGCGGTTCATCCCCGCGCGGACACGCCCCTGGTCTCGCTCAGGCGTCGAGGTACGCCAGCACGGCCAGCACCCGGCGGTTGTGGTCGTCGGAGGGCGGCATGTCCAGCTTGGTGAGGATGTTGTTGATGTGTTTGCTCACCGCCTTCTCGGTGATCCGGAGCTTGGCGGCGATCCCGGCGTTGGAACGGCCCTCGGCCATCTCGCCGAGCACCTCCCGTTCCCGGACGGTGAGGACAGCCAGCGGCTCCCGGCGGGCGAGGAGCTGGGTGATCACCTCGGGATCCATGGCACTGCCGCCCGCAGCGACGCGGCGCACCGCGTCGATGAACTCGCCGACGTTGGCGACCCGATCCTTGAGCAGGTAGCCGACGCCACCCTGCGGAGTGCTGAGCAGTTCCCGGGCGTACAGGGGCTCGACGTGCTGGGAGAGCACCAGGATCGGCAGCCCGGGTATCCGGTTCCGGGCCGCGATCGCGGCCTGCAGGCCCTCGTCGGTGAACGTCGGTGGGAGACGGACGTCGACCACCGCCACCTCCGGCCTGTGCGTGACCAGTGCGGGTAGCAGGGCCGGACCGTTGTCGACGGTCGCCACCACGTCGAAGTCGAAGGCCTGCAGGATTCGGGTCAGTCCGTCGCGAAGGAGTGCGTGGTCCTCGGCGATGACAACGCGCACGGCAGCTCCATGGTGACGACGGTGGGCCCGCCGAGCGGGCTCGACAGCGCCATCGTGCCATCGAAGGCGGCGAGGCGTCGCTCGATACCCCGCAGACCGGTGCCGGCGGCGGAGTCGGCGCCGCCGGCACCGTCGTCGGTCACCACCATCGTCAACCGTCCCTCGACGTGGCGTAGCGACACCCACGCGTGGTGCGCGCGACTGTGCCGGACCACGTTGGTCAGGGTCTCGGCCACGGCGAAGTACGACGCCGACTCGACCGGCGTGTCGAGCCGGCCGGGAAGATGGGCGTCGACCGCGATCGGCACGGGCAGGCTGAGCGCCAATGCCCGCACTGCGCCCTCCAGACCGCGTTCCGCCAGTACGGGCGGATGGATACCGCGGACGAGATGCCGCAGCTCGACCAGCGCCGTACCGCTCGACTCACGCGCTTCAGCGAGCATCTCGTGCGCCGCGGCCGGATTTCGGTCGATCAGCTCGTCGGCGAGCCCGATCATCATGCCCAGCGAGACGAGCCGCGCCTGGATGCCGTCGTGCAGGTCGCGTTCGATGCGGCGCAACTCGGCGGCCTGAGCGTCCACCGTGCCGGCCCGGGTCACGGTCAGCTGGGTGACGCGCAGCCGGAGTTCGGCGGCTCTGGTCGGCGCGAGGAGAAGCCGGTCGAACAAGGCGTCGACGCGACGCAGCCACGGCGCCAACCACAGACCGAGGGCCAGGATGGCCGCACCCTGCGGAACGCAGAGCAGGGCCTCACCCGCCGAGTCGACGGACCAGACCGTGCCGTAGCCGTACCAGTCGGTGCCGAGCCAGATCCACACCGGCGTCAGCGTCAGGCCCACCAGGCCGTACAGAGGTACGGCCAGCGCGATCACGCCGAGGACGACCCCGACCAGGGCGCCCGGCACCAGCCAGGCGAGATCCCGCCAGGTGGCCGGGTCGGTGACGACCCACCGGAAGCGGCGCCAACCCCCGGGCACGGCCCGCTCCGGCGACGGGTGGTACGGGCGTGCCAGCGGGACACCGGACTGGGCGGCGACCCGCCGCTCAAGATCGGTGCGTTTCCTGACCAGCGTCGTCGCCCAGGGCATCAGCGCCATGCCGAGGAAGGGCACCGGAACCAGCGCCAAGGCGACAATCGACAGGACGAGCAGTGGGAAGTTCGTGAGCGCCAGGCCGATCGCGGCCACCCCGGCCAGCACGGAACGCACGCCCCGGCGGACCCACGGGGCGATCCGTTCGCCAGCTCCGGCCGCTTCCACAGGTCACATTCTGCCCAGGCCGGCTGCCGATTGTCGGTGGTGCCAGCACCCCCTCGACAGCGGGGGATAGCGCTCCTGACGGCACGGCTCGTGCGCGGTTCGCTGGAGCCATGACGACCACGACGACCGGCAGCGATTTCGCCGTGCTCTCCCGCCGGATCACCGGAGCGGGACTCATGCGGCGACGGCCCGCGTACTACCTCGTCCGCCTGGGCGCCGTCGCGCTCATGTACGTCGGCGGTTGGGTGGCGTTCTTCGCCATCGGCTCCTCCTGGTGGCAGATGATCACGGCTATCTTCCTCGCCGTCACGTTCGCCCAGGTGGCACTGGTGGCGCACGACCTGGCGCACCGTCAGGTGTTCCGCACCAGGCCACCCAGCGAGCTTGCCGGGCTGCTCGCCGGGAACCTCGGCGTCGGGATGAGCTACGGCTGGTGGATGGACAAGCACACCCGCCACCACAACAACCCCAACCACGACGACCTCGATCCGGACGTGGCCCCCGAGGTGCTCATCTGGGCCGCCGAGGCAGCCACCGGCCGGCGTGGGCTGAAGGGCTTCATCACCCGGCACCAGGCCGTACTGTTCTTCCCGCTCCTGACGCTGCTCGCCGTCAGCCTCAAGGTGTCGAGCGTCAAGGCCCTGCGCGACGGCACGGTGCGGCGTCGCGGCGTCGAGAGCGCCCTGCTGGTGCTGCACGCCGTCGGCTACCTCGCGGCACTCCTCGTGGTCCTCACGCCGCTGCAGGCCGTCGCCTTCCTGCTGCTGCACCAGGCCCTGTTCGGCGTCTACCTGGGCCTGACCTTCGCCCCGAACCACAAGGGCATGCCGCACCCGACCGGCGACGAGGACTTCCTGCGCAAGCAGGTGTTGACCTCCCGCAACGTCCGCGGCAACTGGCTTACCGACGTGGCGCTCGGCGGCCTGAACTACCAGATCGAACACCACCTGTTCCCCGGTATGCCGACGCCGAACCTGCGCAAGGCGCAACCGATCGTGCAGGCGTACTGCGCCGAGATCGGCGTGGCATACGAACAGACCGGCCTCGTCGACTCCTACCGCCAGGCCCTGCGCCACCTGCACCAGGTCGGCGCCCCCGCCCGCGCCGAACACGCGGCACGCTGAGCCCCGGCACGGCGCGGATATCGTCCGGACGTACGAGCCGACGCGGTCGCACTGATCGGCCACAGCCAGGGCGGCTGGGTGGCCGCACTCGCGGCTCCCGGAGCGACCTCCGGGGTCCGCGCGGATGGCGGCCTCTCGCACCTCGGCCGCGAACAAGCGAACCGGTTGGGCCGACGCTTGCGGACGGTGCCCTTCACGACGATCCACCACGGCCCGATGGCCAGAGCGGCCCAGACCGCCGACATCGTCGCCACCCACCCCAGGTGCCGAAGCATCCTTGCGACCTGATAGCCGACCGAACACCAGTGCCCTCCGCCGCGGAGCGTGGCCACTACCCGGACCGATGGCATGCCTGGCTCGATCACGTACCCGACGACGAATTCCGGTTCCCCTGTCTGCGGAGATCCACAGCGGTGATCGCATGGTCGGATCGGCAGCGGTGGGAACTGGTTCTGGTCGCCGCGCGACTGATACTCGATGGGTCTTGGTGGCGACGGGACGGGACGCGATCGATGGTGGCTGCGCGGTGGTGGGTTCAGGTGGGAGCGGCGACCGGGGCGATGGGCGCGTCGATGGCGGTGCTGTACGCGCTGTCTGCGTTGGCGCCGTTCCTGGTGGCCGATCTGGGTCTGTCGCGGGCTGCGGTGGGTGGGCTGGTGACGGTGTCGTTCGCGGTGGCGGCGGTGATGTCGATGGTCGCCGGTCACCTGGTCGATCTGTGGGGGGCGCGGCGCGGGCTCGTGGTGTTGTGCGGGGTGGTTCTGGTGGCGCTGGTCGGGGCGGCCGGGGCGCCGGGGTATGGCTGGCTGTTGGTGTCGGTGGCGGCGGCGGGCGTGGGGCAGGCGGTGGCGAACCCGGCCACGAACGTGCTGGTTGCTCAGGCGGTGCCGGCGGACCGGCGTGGTACGGCGATCGGGGTTAAGCAGGCGGGGGTGCAGGCGGCGGCGTTTCTGGGTGGGCTGGTGCTGCCGGCCGTCGCGGCTGCTGCCGGTTGGCGGGCGGCGCTACGCGTAACGGCGCTGCTGCCGCTGGCGGTGCTTCTCGTTGTGTGGTGGTGGGTGCCTCGGCCGCAGCGACCGGTTACGGGTGGTCGTTGGTGGCGGCTGTCGATGCCGTCGGGGTGGCTGGCCTGGCTGGTGGGGTTCTCGCTGCTGCTGGGCACGGGGTTGGCGGCGGTGAACACCTACCTGCCGCTGTACGCGACGCAGCGGCTCGGGCTGGGAACGGGTGCGGGCGGTGCGCTGCTGGCCGCGTTCGGGTTGACGGGTCTGCTGGCGCGGGTGTGGTGGGGTCGGTGGGCGGATCGGGCGGCGGAGGTCGTGCCCGTGTTGGCCTGGCTTGCGGCGGCGGCGGGGGCCGGCGTGGTGCTGCTGTTCTCGGCGGGTCCGGTGTGGTCGGGGCTGGTGTGGCTGGGCGCGGTGGTGGTCGGTGGCTCGGCCACGGCCGCGAACGCGGTGTCGATGCTTGTGGTGATGCGCCAGGGTAAGGCGGTGGGGCAGGCGTCGGGGCTGGTGTCGTTGGGTTTCTTCGGTGGGTTCGTGGTCGGGCCCGCGGCCGTCGGTTGGTGCGCCGATGCCGGTGGGTGGGAGCTGGCGTGGCTGGTGGTCGGCGGGGTGTTCGCCGCCACGGCGGGCGTGGCGGCGCGGGTGCGGGCAGTGTTCGCGCGGCCGGAGCTGGTTCGGTGACCGGCGGCGATCTCGACGCGGCCCTGACGGCGTTGCTGCGCCGGGCGGCGGTGGTCGCCGATCAGGTCGGTGACCGGTTTCCGCTGTACGCCGATCCGGTGTCCGGTGGTTGGGTGTCCACCCGCAGGGGTTCGTGGACGGGTGGTTTCTGGGCGGGGTGGTGGTGGCTGCGGGCGGCGGTGACCGGGCTGTCCGCCGACCGGAACACGGCGCTTGAGTGGACGCACCGGCTTGTCCCTCGGGCCGGGGATGACACGGTGACCCGGGGGATGACCTTCTGGTACGGCGCCGGTGTTGGCCATCGGTTGTGCGGTGACGTGGCGGCCCGGCGGGTGGCGCTGGACGGTGCGGTCGCGCTGGCTGCCGGGTTCGACGGCGGGCTCGGGTTGATTCCGGTGGGCACCGCGTTCGGCGCTGATGCGACGCCGCGGGCGGCGGTGGACGCGCTGGCGGGGACAGTGTCTCTGCTGGGGTGGACTGCCGACGCGGGCCGGTACGAGTTGGAGAGGCTGGCCCGCTGTCACACCGGCCGGCATATGCTGCTGCTGGTCGATGACCATGGTCGGGTCCGGCCGAAGGTGACCCTTCGTCCCGACGGCACAGCTGTCGAAGAGGACGGGCCACCGGAAGTGTGGGCCCGGGGGCAGGCGTGGGGTGTGTTGGGGCTGAGCGTCGCCGCCCGTCACTGGGGCGGCGGCTACGCCGACGTGGCACGCCGGGTGGCCCAATGGTGGCTGGACAACATGGGCACCCGTGTCCCGGCTGCCGTGCTCGGCCGATCAGGTGCGCCCGTTGACACGTCTGCCGCGGCGATCGCCGCTGCCGGGCTGATCACCCTCTCCTCGGTGACCGGCGACGGCTTCGACGAGGCTGCCCGGGAGATCGTCGCCGCCCTGGTCGTCGACCATCTCGACACCGACGGGGTGCTGCGCAACGGTTGTTACGACCTGGCCGGCGGTGTGGCGACCAGGCACGAGTTGGTGTGGGGCAGCTACTTCCTGGGGGCGGTTCTGACGGTGCTGACCGGGCGTGTGGAGCGGCACCCGTGGTAGCGGTCAGCGCGGCGGGGTGAGCAGGCGGCGGGCGACGGTGGTGACGTGCAGTTCGTCGGGGCCGTCGAGAATGCGGGCGGCGCGAGCGGTACGGGCGAGCATGGGCAGCGGAGTGTCGTTGGTCAGTCCTTCGGCGCCGTAGATCTGGATGGCGCGGTCGACGGCGGCGTGCAGGGCGCGGGCCGTGAGCACTTTCGCCGTACCCACCGCGACGCGCGTGTCGCCGCCGGCCGCGACAGCCTGAACGGCGACATGTGTCAACGTGCGGGCGGCGGCGATGTCGGCGTGGCTGTCGAAGACGAACGCGTGGATGAGTTGCTGCTCGCTGAGCGGGCGGCCGTGGACGCGCCGGTCGCGAAGCCGGGCGAGCATGAGCTGGTAGGCGCGGTCGGCTTGACCGAGCCAGCGCAGGCAGCGCAGGGTGCGGCCGAGCGCGAGGCGTTCGCCGACGATGCGCAGCCCCTGACCGGGTTCGCCGAGGAGGTGGTCGGCTGGCACTTGCACGTCGAGGCTGATCTCGTACTGTCCGCCGGCACCGAGGACGGGCACCTCGCGGACGATGTGGTAACCGGGTGCGTCGGTCGGCACGATGATCAGGCTGAATGCGTCTCGGGTGTCGGCGTCGGGGTCGGTGCGGCAGACCACGGTGGTGAAGGTGGCGGTGGCGGCGCGGGAGGTGAACCACTTCCGCCCGGTGACGTGCCAGGTGTCGCCGTGGCGGATGGCGGTGGTGGTCAAGGTCGCCGGGTCGGAGCCGGGGTGGCCGGGTTCGGTCATGGCGAAGCTCGGCGCGGCGGCACCGATGGTCATCGGTGTGAGGTAGCGGTCGCGGACGGTCGCGGTGGCGTGCCGGTCGAGCATGGTGGCGTCGAGAAGCAGGTCCGAGCCGAGTGCGGTGGGTCCGAAGTCGGAGTGTCCCTCCACTTCGGCCAGCGGGGCGTACGCGGTCAGGTCGAGCCCGTGGCCGCCGAGGTGCGCGGGCAGGGGCAGTGTCCACAACTGGACATCGCGGGCCGCTTGTTGCAGGCCGGTCATGGCGTGTGCGGCGGCGCGTCCGCCAGCGACGAGCACGGGTTCGGCGGGAACGACCCGGTCGGTGACGAAGGCGGCGACACGGGCTGACAGGTTGTGCACCGATGAAACTCCCGACGTTTCCAGGAACCGCACCGGGGTGCGTTCCGACTACTGAGGCATGCGGGCGATCAACGTAGCGCACGCCGGGAACGCCGGTGCGTAGCGATCTGATGGTGAATGACCAGGTGGGCGTGCCGGTGCTAGACGGGGTGGCCGTGTCTGGCGGTGACGGTTCACCGGCGGACGCGCTCTGCGTCGCGCACCTCGCGCTGCTCGGGGCGGGCCGGGCCGGGGGTGGGCCGCTGCTCGTGGATGGCACGAGGATCGACGTCGACTGGCGGGACGGTTCGGGCCGGCGGCTGGACGAGGTGACCGCGCAGGCGGGGTACGGGTTGATGGCCGTGCACGGCCGCGCGGCCGGCGGTCCCGCGCGGCTCGGCGTCGACTACGTGTCCACGGTGGCTGGCGTGGTGACGGCTCAGGGTGCCCTGGCGGGTGTTCTGGCGGAGCTTCGCGGCCGGCGGCTGGGGTCGGTGTCGGTGAGCGTGCCGGGGACGGCGCTGCTGGCGGTGTCGCAGTATCTGGCCGCGGGCAGCGTCCGTGACGGTGAGGAGACCGGGGAGGTGACAGGTGCCGGAGTGCCGCCACCGTTCGTCTCCGCTGACGGGGTCGTCTTCGAGGTGGAGAC
Organism: Micromonospora sp. ATLC16; assembly: GCF_057196645.1. Lineage (NCBI taxonomy): Bacteria > Bacillati > Actinomycetota > Actinomycetes > Micromonosporales > Micromonosporaceae > Micromonospora > Micromonospora sp. ATLC16. The sequence continues at coordinate 30,577 of NZ_JBXUOW010000005.1, read as the reverse complement.
CTTGGATCCAGAGCCGTGGCGGCGCTGGTGGGAGGCGCTGGGAGCAGCGCCGGGCGACGTGGGGCGGGGGTGGCGGGCGTTCGTGCTCCGGTACGCCACGGCCACCGCGCCGATCCCGCCGGCTCTGCATGAGGTCACCCGCCGCACGTCGTTCGCCGAGTTGTGCGCGACGGCACTGGCCGCCGGGGTGGCGGTGCAAGAGGTCCACGGGCTGGCACAGCGCCGGGCCGACACCGACCCGGACGGCGGTTTCGGCGCCCCGTGGCGTCTGACGGCCACCGCGGCCGCTGGCCCGTTGCCCGGGTTGGCGGCGGGCGAGTTGCCGCTGCACGGGTTGCGGGTGGTGGAGGCGGGACGCCGCATCCAGGGGCCCCTGGCCGGGCACGTGCTGCGGATGCTCGGCGCGGAGGTGGTGCGGGTCGAGCCGGCCGGCGGGGACCCGCTGCGGGGGATGCCGCCGATGGTAGGTGACTGCTCGGCCCGGTTCCTGGCGCTCAACCGGGGCAAGCGGATCGTCGAGGTCGACCTGCGCTCGGCCGGGGGCCGGGCGACGGTCCGGGACCTGGTCGAGGGGGCGGATGTGTTCCTGCACAACTGGGCGCCGGGCAAGGCCGTCGAGTTCGGTCTCGACAGTGGCGACTTCGTCGCGCGCAATCCCGGCCTGGTCTACGCGTACGCCTCGGGGTGGGGTGATGCCCGCGGGCCGGACGCGCCGCCGGGCACCGACTTCGTCGCCCAGGCGTACGCGGGACTCGGTGAGCAGTTGCGGCCGGCCGGGCAGCCCCCGGCGGGGTCGTTGATGACGTTGCTGGACGTGCTCGGCGGGCTGGTGTGCGCCGAGGGGGCCCTGGCGGCGCTGGTCGCCCGGCAGCGGCAGCGTCGTGGGCAGCGGGTGGACACCTCCCTGCTGTCGGCGGCCGGGGTCGTGCAGGCGCCACTGCCTCGGCAACGCCCGAGGTGGGCCCGGTGGGACATGCCGGTGCCGGCCTCAGACGGGCATCTGGTCGTGGCCGCTGGGACGGACTCGGCGATGGCAGACTCCGTGCTGGGTGATCCGGTCGCCCTCACCGTCGAGCAGGCGCTGGACCGGTTGTCACGGGCCGGGATCACCGCGGTACGGGTCTGTTCCGAGCCCGGTGACCTGGCCACCGACCCTGCCTGCGCCGATCTCGTCGATGTCGACGGCTGCGCCTTCGTCCGCCCACCGTGGAGGTTCACCCCGTGACTGCCCTACCAGTTCGCGACCTGGTCCCCGCGCCGCTGCGATCGTGGTGGCGCCACGCCGGCCTCTACCCGGGCGAGAGCCTGTGGGAGCTGTTCGCCGGACATGCCGCCGCCCACCCGGACCGGATCGCGGTTATCGACGACGACGGCGAGACGACCTACGCCGCTCTACACATCTGCTCGCTGCGGCTGGCCGGCGCGCTGCGCCGGGCCGGGGTGGCGCCCGGCGAGGTGGTGGCGGTGCAGCTGCCCAACGGGTGGAAGTCGGTCGCCGTAGATCTCGCCGCCGCGGCGATCGGCGCGGTGGTGCTGCCGTACCCGGTCGGGCGGGGTCGCCGTGACACCCTCACTCTGTTGCGCCGCTCTCGTGCCGCCGTCGCGGTGGTCGCACACAAGGCCGGCGACCACCGGTACGCCGATACCCTCGACGCCCTACGGCCCCAGCTGCCACACCTGCGGAACGTGCTGGTGGCCGGCGCTGACGGCCCGCACAGCCTGGAGAGCTGGCTGGCCGACGGCCCGCCCCTGGTGACACCGGTCCCGGTCGACGCCTGCGCACCGGCGCGGATCCTGGTCTCCTCCGGCTCCGAGGCCGCACCGAAGATGATCGTCTACTCGCACGACGCCCTCTCCGGTGGCCGGGGCGCGTTCATCGCTGCGCTGCACCACGGCGGCGAGCCGATGCGCAACCTTTTTCTCGTGCCGCTGGCGTCGTCGTTCGGGTCGTCGGGTAGCGCGGTTACGATCGCCCGGCACGGCGGCACACTGCTCGTGCAGTCCCGTTTCGACGCCGGACGGGCACTGAAGTTGATCGACGGGCACCGGCCGTACCTGGTGTTCGGTGTGCCGACGATGTTCGCCATGATGCTCGACCACCCACGGCTGGACCGCACGGACACGTCGTCGCTGCGGGCGGTGGTGGCCGGCGGCTCCCGGATCGACCCGGCCACCGTGCAGGCCTGCCGGGACCGGTTCGGCGCTGCTTTCGTCAATTGCTACGGCTCCGCCGACGGCGTCAACTGCACCACCGACCCGCTCGACCCGCCGGACGCGGTGTACGACGCGGTGGGCCGACCGAACCCGGCGGTGGCCGCGATCCGGATTGTCGGCGACGACGGCATCGACCTACCTGCCGGCGAGGTCGGTGAGATCTGGGGACTCGGCCCGATGAGCCCGCTGTGCTACGTCGACACCGAGTTCGACGACCGCTACCGCGCCGTCGACGGCTGGGTCCGCACCGGCGACCTCGGCCGGATCGACGGTGAGGGTCTCCTGCACGTGGTCGGCCGCCGCAACGAGATCATCATCCGGGGCGGTCGGAACCTCTCCCCGGTCGAAGTGGAGCTGTTGATCGCCCAGCACCCGGCGGTCCGGCAGGTCGCCTGCGTCGGCGTGCCCGACCGGCTGATGGGCGAGCGAATGGCCGCCGGCATCGCCGTCCGCGAAGGCGGCACCGCACCCACCCTGACCGAACTGGCCGCCTACCTGACCGAGGTGCACGGGCTGGAGCACGCCAAACTGCCCGAACGTCTCGGCGTGTTCGACACACTTCCCCTGTCCCCGGCCGGGAAGGTCGACAAGCGGTGGCTGCGCGAGCAGCTCACCGGGCAGGACCTCGGGTGACCGCAGCCGCCGTCACCTTCACCGCCGTCACCTGCCGCTACGGCCGCCGTACCGCCGTCGACGCCGTCGACCTCGACGTTGCGGCCGGCGAACACGTCGCGCTTACCGGTGCCAACGGTTCCGGCAAGACGACGCTGCTGCGCGCCGCCCTCGGCCTGCATCCCACCACCGGCGGGGCGATCACCGTCAGCGGGGTGGCGGCCCGCGGTGGCGCCGACTGGGCACGGCGGCGGCGGGACGTGGCATGGGTGCCGCAGCGCCTCGCGCCGGGCCGGTTCCCGCTGCTGGTCGACGAACTGCTCGACAGCGGAGGCCATCCGGACGCCGCCCGCGACGCCGCCGGGCAACTCGATGTCGACGGTCTCGGCCAGCGTCCGCTACACACCCTCTCCGGCGGGCAGTTGCAGCGGGTGTTCCTCGCCCGCGCCCTGGGTGCCGTGGCGGCCGGCGCGCGGGCGCTGTTCGCCGACGAACCCACCGCCGCCCTCGACTTCGACGGACAGGAGCAGGTCGCCACGCTGCTGGCGAAACTTCCGGTCACCGTGGTCGTGGTCTCCCACGACCGGGCGATGGCCCGCACCTGCGACCGAGTCGCCGAGATGGCCGCCGGCAAGCTGCGGGTGATCTGAGTGGACGGCTTCCTCGACCTGCTCGCCCTGCCCGCCGTGCAACGTTCGGCCATCGGCTTGCTGATCGCCGCCGTCGGCCTGCCGATCGTCGGGGTGTTCATCATCGGTCTGGACATCATCGCCGTGCGGTTCGCGATGATGCACGTCGCGCTGCTGGGCATCGCCGTCGGCCTACTCGCGGGCCTCGACCCGATGCTCTGCGGCCTGGTCGCCTGCGCTCTGGCCGGGGCGGGCGTGGCACCCCTGGCCCGCCGGCCCACCGGGCTGCCCGGGGCGATGGGGCTACTGATGACCTTCGCGATCGCCGCCGCCCTGCTCGTGCTCTCCGTATCCGGTGTCAACGCCACCGGCGCGTTCGAGCTGCTCTGGGGTTCCATCCTCGCCACCCGGGACATCGATCTGGTCGTCCTCGGCGCGCTCACCGTCGTCGTACACGTACTGTTCTGGCGGTGGCGGCGGCAACTCGCGCTGCTGCTGTTCGACCGGGAACTCGCGCTGTGCTCCGGAGTGGCCGCCGGGCCGCTGCTGCTCGCCCTACTCGTCGTCGTCGCGGTCGCGATCGGCGCGTCGATCCGGCTCACCGGCGCGCTCCTGGTCGACGCGCTGACCATCCTGCCCGCCCTGGGCGCCCGCAACCTCGGCCGCTCGTTGCGCTCCATGGTGCTCTGGGCCGTCGCGCTGGGCGTCGTCGGCAACATTGCCGGCTTCACCGTCGCGCTGCTGCTCGACCAGCCACCCGGGCCCGTCCTCGTCCTCGTCGCGGGGACCCTGACCCTGCTCACCTACCTGATTCCCGAAGGAGCACGTGATGCGATCGATCCGGGCCGCCGCGCTGACCGCGGTGGTGACCCTGTCCCTGCTGGCCACCGGATGCGGCAGCACTGACGACACCCCCACCCCGGGCGGCGGCGCCGGAACACCCTCGGCGGCCGCGAAGGGGCCGACGGTGGTCGCGTCCACCAGCTGGGTCGGGGCCCTCGCAAAGGCCGCCGGCGCCACCGACATCACCGTCGTCGCCCCCGCCAACGTCCAGCACCCGCCGGACTACGATCCCAAGCCCAGCGACCTCGCCGCCGTCGCCGGCGCCGACTACATCCTGTACGCCGAGTTCGACGGCTTCGCCGCCAAGCTCAAGGACGCCGCCGGCGGCACCGGCGAACTCGTCCCCGTGGTCCTGGAGAACACCCCCGGAAAGATCACCTCGGAGGTGACCCGGCTGGCCGGCATTTTCGGCACCACCGACGCCGCGACCGCCTGGCTGGACACCTTCAACCGCGAATACACCGCCCTGTCCGGCCAGGCGAAAGCCGCCCTGCCGAACCCCGCGCCGACGGCGGTGTCACAGCTGTTCGTCGGCTACTGGGGCACGTTCGCCGGCGTCGAGGTCACGGAGGTCTACGGACCGCAGCCGGTCAGCGCCGGTCAGCTCGCCGAACTGACCGCCAAGAAGCCCGCCCTCGTACTGGCCAACGCCCACCTGCCCGGTGCCAACCCCGATATCCCCGGTGCCACCCGCGTGGACATCGTCAACTACCCCGGCACGGACCTCGACCTGATCGGCGTGTTCAAGACCAACACCGAACGGCTGACCGCGGCACTCGAACCCTGATCGCAGCGGCGGCCACCGGGCCGGTGGGGTGCGGCGGTCGCGCCCCACCGGCCCAACCCCTCAGACGGCGTTCCTCAAAGCGCCTCGCACCCATCGATCACCGGGCCTGCCGCACCCGCCCTGAGCTGCAAGATCAGGTTGGAACGGCTCATTTTCCGACCGTTCGATTGCGGTAACGACCTGGAGGCTGAGCAACGGGCGCAGACTCGTTGAGAGTGCCCACTAGATGATGTTCTTGCTGCCTGCCTCCCAGGTGGCGATGCTGAAACGCCGCCGGGTTTCAGCACGCGAGCCACTTCCCGGGCCTCGGCGCGCGGATCCGCGGCGAAGGAGAGCAGTCCGAAGCGCGACACCACGGCGTCCAATGCTCCCCTCGGTGAACTCGAGGTGCCGACTGTCCATGACTTCGTACCGTGCGTCGGCCAGGCCGAGGGCCGTGGCCTTGCGGGCAGCGATCGTGGCCATCGCGTCGGACGATTCGATGCCGAGCATCCGAACGCCTGGATCCACGATGAGCGGACCGTCCGACTGCGCATCGCCGACGACGGACAGCCCGGCCCTTCCGCCCGCCCGGACGGCCACGGTCTGGTCGGGATGCGCGAGCGGGCGTCCGCCCTCGGTGGTGAGCTGAGCGCCGGTCCGGGGCACGCCCACCGGCTGGACCGTTGAGGCCACCATCCCCGCACCAGGAGTGTCATGACCATCCGGGTGCTCGTCGCCGAGGACCAGGCGATCGTCCGCCAAGGGCTTCGGCTGCTGTTGGAGAGCCAGTCGGACATCACGGTGGTCGGAGAGGCCGGCGACGGCCCGGAGGCGATCAGCCTCGCCCGGGAACTCCGCCCGGACGTCTGCCTGGTGGACATCCAGATGCCGCGGTTGGATGGCCTCGACGTGACCCGCGCACTCGCCGGTTCGGCTGTGCGCGACCCACTGCGGGTCGTGATCATCACGACCTGACCGGCATGGGGAAGCCGCAGCACGCCACGCCGCGCCGGGCCAGCGCCTCAGCGAAGGCCGCGTACTGTTCGCTCCGCAGCATCCAGCCGCGGTGGACCGCCTCACCGCCGGCGGGCACCAACGCCACCGCCTGATCCGCATGACCCGGCCTGGTCAGCGCGTCGTGGTCGACCACCGCCACGTCAAGCTCGGCATCACCAGCGGTGCCGCCTCCGCCCTGAAGTGCTCGTCGGGGCGGCGCGGTCGCAGTGGATCGGCGGGAACCAGCAGCATCACGCCCGTATCGTGCCCGACCCGGCCAGCAACCTCCACGCCATGTTCCAGCCGCAGAGCAACACACGGGAAGCGGCGGATCCGGTCGTCGCGGGACAATGCTTCCGGCCCGGTGCGTGATTCTGCCGTGAGGTCGCCGGTGGTCGGCCGGTTATGGCGTATCGCGGCGGCGCTACTGACTGTCGTACCCCTGTGTAAGGCTTTGGCGTATGGCGACTTTCGTTCTGATCCACGGCGGTGGCGGCAGTTCCTGGGACTGGCATCTGCTGGCCCCTGAGCTGGCCGGACGGGGCCACGACGTGGTGGTGCCGGAGTTGCCGATCGAGGATGAGGCGGCGGGCTTCGCCGAGTTCTGTGACACGGTCGTCAATGCCGTCGGTGATCGCAGCAACCTCGTGGTCGTCGGACACTCGTATGGTGCGTTCACGGCGCCGCTGGTCGCTGACAAGCTGCCTGTGCGGCTCATCGTCCTGCTCACTCCCATGATCCCGAAGCCGGGTGAGAGCCCCGGCGACTGGTGGGACAACACCGGTCACCGCAGCGCGGAGGGGCTCAGTGAGGAGGAACAGTTCTACAACGGAGTGCCGGCCGAGATTGTCGCGGAGGCCCCGGCGCATGGCCGCGACCAGGTCAGCGCAGAATGGAACGAGCCGTGGCCCCTGGACGCGTGGCCGGACGTGCCGACGAGGGTGCTCATCGCCCGCGAGGACCGGTTCTTCCCGCTCGACTTCCAGCGCCGCGTTGCGGCCGACCGCCTCGACGCCGTACCGGATGAGATCGACGGTGGTCACGCGGTGGCGCTCAGCCATCCGAAGCAACTCGCCGACCAGCTGACCGCGTACCTGCCGCGCTGAAGGCGCTGCGCCCGGCGCCGGCCGCGTGAATACGGGCGGCGCGGAGGATCGCGGCAGAAGCGGATGCCTGCGGAGTTCAGCCGCGGCTGGCGTACAGGTACACGGTGACTGCATCGGGTGCGTCGAGGTTGACCAGGAGCGCTCGGCGTGTGCCGTCTGCGGTGGGTTGCTCCTCGTCGAGGCCGGAGATGGTCTTGGCGGTTTCGGGGTCCCACAGGTTGCCGCCACCGACGTTGTGCTTGGCGTCGACTGCCCGAAGCCCCGGCGCGAGAGCCGTAGTGAAATTCGCCGAGGCGACGAAGGCGTCGAGTTCGGTGCGCGGCATGCGGAACTTCGCCGAGAGCTGGGTTTCCAGACCGTTGCTGTACGCGGCGCTGAGCAGCACGCTGCCGGGTGGCAGGGTCACGTGAGCGACGGCTTCCACCTGGGCCGCGCTGGCGACCTCTGGCTTGGACTGTACCGGGAGCAGGTCTATGTCATTTCTGTCGACAGACAGCCCCGCCACACCGCACGCGACCAGCGACAGAAGCAGGCTGATGCACCCAAGCACGAGTGCGGCCGTGCCACCCTGGTTGCGCGTACTCGGCGCAGCGGTCTCGATCATGGCCAGCACGATACGGCGCGCGCTCATCGGCCAGATCCGCATGCTGGGCCACGGCGAGGAGCGCTACGTTGCGTGACGGCACGCCGTCGGCATGATCGGTGGCGAATCCGTGGGTCAAGGTCGTTCGTATCGTCCGCACACGGCCGGTCGGATGGTCAACGGTCCGGCGCCCGTAGGTCCCGGCTGTCATGATCTGCCCGGATCGCATGGGCGGCGCGGGTGTGGTGCTGCCCGATCATGACCACTGGGGACGTCTGGGACACGGGGTTACTGGCACATGGCTGGCACGGCCGCGCGGGTTGTCCGGCGGGTGTGGCTTTACCGCCCCCGGGCTGTCGGGCCGGGGGCGGACTGCCGTGCCGTCGGCTTTCCGCGCATCCGAGTGACGGTGGTGCCGGTGCTGATCGTGCGACAATGAGTGGCGGTGTGTGATGAACGAGGTGGGTCGTGATCGACTGCATGATCGGCTTCGTGCCCGCCTGGCCGGCATCACGCTCGTCCCGCTCGGGGAGTTGACCAAGTGGACGGTGCTGCGGAGTTGGGGGCCGCGCAAGCTGGCTGACCTCGCGTAGTGGCGATCCGCCGTGGTGCTGCTGCCCTTCGACGAGGCGGTGGCGACGACCTGGGGTCAGCTCCAGGCGCGGGCGCAGCATCGGGGGCGTCCCCGTCCGACGAATGACTCCTGGATCGCGGCCTGCTGCCTGGTCGACCGGCTGCCGCTGGCGACGTTCGACGGCAAGGACTACGCCGACTTCGCCGAGTACGACGGTCTGCGCCTGTTCGACGTCTTGTAGCTTCGCCGCAGTCCGCCGTGGCCGAACGGCGGTGGCTGGTCCTGGTGGTCGGCAGTCGGCCGGACCCACATACCCGGTGGCAAGCCGCGGAGCGGCGCGGGAGCCGGTCGCCCCAACCTCGACGGTGGACGACCACTTCCGCGATCGTCCCTGGCCAAGACATCGACAGCCTGGAGGAGAAGCGACATGCGGGCCGAGGTCAGGGACGGCTCGGGGACAGCAGGGGCGGTCGCTCCGAACTATCGTGCCGCCCATGCAGTTGGACGTTTTCCCACTCCCACAGATGTTCTTCGCGCTGACCATGTGGCTGGCTGGGCAGGCCGTCTTGTACTTCGTGATCCGAATGGCTGTGCGCCACGCATTGAGGACGCGGATCGTCGGCGAGCATCACAGCAAGGTGGGTAAGCCGTAGAGCCCGCCCGTCGGCCGATGCCGGCCGCAGACCGCCCGCCGGCCGAGTGGGGCGGGGATGCACCACGCTTGCGCGGTGTCTTGATGAGATCGTAGGGGAGGGGCCGGCTGCGCTGGCGTTCACCAGGACAAGGGAGCGTGCTGCGTTCCGGTTTACCAGCACGCCATCAGCGAGCGTGACCGGGAGATCGCCGACGCCATGGACCGCCGCCTCACCAGGCAGACCAAGCGTGCGGGGGCCAGGGCCAAGCAGAAGCCGGCCAAGGGCAAGCCGACCACGGTGGCCGGAGACGCGGCCGACGGCGGCGCATCGGCGGGCAGGATGCGTCGGACAACGGGCCGACCCAGCCAGGCGCGGCCGGCGACGAGCCGACAGAGCGGAAGGCAGCCAAGAGCAAGACCGGGCGGACGGCACGTGAAGCCGCATCGGGCGGCACGGCCGGTGCTACTGGTGGCCAATGGCACGCAAGATCAAAAAGAGTTAGAACGGAAACGGCCCAGGTTCGGCGATCATGCCGCTGACCTGGGCCGGGGTTCGTGGAGCGGGCGACGGGAATCGAACCCGCACCGTCAGTTTGGAAGATCGTTTCCGGCTGTCCTGATCCGCCGGGATCGCCTGGTCAGCGGCGGTGTCGTCCTGCCCGATCATGACCACTCGTGACCGTCTGAGACGTCGGTTACTGGCACGTGGCTGGCACGGCTACGCGGCAGGCGCGTGGTTCTCCGGCGGCGTGCGGCTTACCGCCCCCGGCCCCTCGGGCCGGGGGCGGCTTGCCGTGCCGCCGGCTCTCCGCGCGCCTAGACCTGGCACCTCGGTGGCAAGCCGCGCAGCGGCGCGGCAGCCGATCGCCCCAGGTTCTGCGGTGGGCCACCGCCTTCCGCGATCGTCACGGCCTGGCTACGGTGCTTTGTCGGCAGTTGGCACCATCGGCGATGCCCGAGGTCGGCGAGGCTGGAGAGACGATGAGCTGGGAAGTAGCAATATCGACGGCCACTGCTGTTGTCGTCACGCTGTTAGGTGTCGCGGCCGGTGCTTGGGTCACCGACCGAAGCCAGAAGCACTCGTGGTCGCGGAGCGCGCTGGCGGAGGCGTGCGCCATTCTGGTCCAGGAACAGGCTGCTACCTATATGGCTCTTATACGGTGGCGCTCCGACGAGGCTGAGCGCGTCGATTGGGCTGGTTGGAATGCTGCGCTCGCCCGCCTGCAACTGGTGGCACCGACAAAGGTCGTAGATGCGGCCCTGCGGCTAGACACAGCCTTCTGGCACTTCAGCGCCGGGATCGGCGATCACGTGGACGAGGCTGGGTGGTGCCGGCTACGCGACGACCTTAACCAGCAGCGTCTAGAGTTCGTCAACCTCGTGCGGCGGCACCTCACTCCTTCCGCAAGCGAGTTGGAACGCCTTGTTGGGCAGCCGGTGAGGCCGAGCGAGTTTGCACGGAGCACCGCCCCCACCCGGGCTGCCTCATCCTCCAGTGGCCCTGCATCCCCTCCGCAGTTCGATCCTCCGGAGTCACTTCGTTCCTAGGGGCCTCCGATCGCAGGCCCGCCGCGCCGGCCGATGCCGGCCGGAGGCCGCCAGCAGGCCGAGTGCGGCGGGGGGCCGCGCTTGCGCGGCCCTTGATCCTCTCGAGAGGGTTTCGGCAATCGTGGCGTTTGGCGGTTTGTCCTCCGTCGGCTGATGTGCGACACGCGTCCGCCAGGTGACCTGCGACAGTGGTCTGTTTCGACACTCTGAGCCCGACGTCTCCGCGGGGCGTCGGGACTCGGGAGGCCGTTTGGCGGACGTGCTGGCTGTCAGTTCCAGAGTTATCGGCTGGCTTTTGTAGAAGCGCTCGTCAGTCAAGCTTTCAGTGTCACGCTGCTCTTGGCGCCGCGGATTCTGACGGAGAGACGGATCCATCGAGACGAGAAGCTGGGCATGCTGCCGGCTGGTCATCCTGTTCAAGTCGAAGTATTGTCCAGAGGCTAGAGTGTGGATGTGGATGCTGGCGTGAGTCCGATGCGAGCCGAATGGAGTGGCCGAGTGAGTCTGGAGCACGAGGTGGATCAGAACCGCCAGAGCATTCGGTCCGACGGCTATCAGATGTCAATTGGTGAGGTTGCTAATCTTTATCGGGACGAGGAGATTATTATTCGCCCCGAGTTTCAGCGCTTGTTTCGTTGGTCAATCGAACAGCAATCTCGCCTAATTGAGTCGATCCTGCTAGATATTCCCCTTCCGAATATTTTCGTGGCTCAACGAGAAGATGGCGTCTGGGAAGTGGTTGATGGACTCCAGCGTCTTTCGACGATTCTTCAGTTTATGGGTGAGCTTCGTGACGCCGCCACAGGGGAAATTCGTCCTCCTACTACGCTCGTCAAGACAAAGTATCTAGCCAGCCTTGAGGGGGCCACCTTCATTGATGGCGATAATCCATTTCCGAACGCGCTGAGGATTAGCTTCAAGCGTGCTCGTTTGGATTTTCGGATTCTTCTGAAGGAAAGTGACGATGCGGTCAAGTATGAGGTCTTTGATCGTTTGAACAGCGGGGGAACGCCAACATCTCCCCAGGAAGTGAGGACGGCACAACTCCTCATGGCAAACCCTCGCTTCTATGACTGGCTCGATGCCTTGCGTAAGCACGGGGGTTACGAAGATTGCGTTCCGCTCACGGAGCGTCAACTCGCCGAACAGTATGACCTGGAGCTGGTCGTAAGATACTTGGTGTTTAAGAACAGTACCGCTTCGGAGCTCAGGTCGTTCGCGGATGTCGATAGTTTCTTGACGGACAGAGCTCTCGACTTTGCTCGTGATCCAAACTTTGAATATGGTGCGCAGGAGCGGGATTTTAAGGACGTTTTCGACGTGCTCGGTGCGGTCGGGCCGGAAATTTTCCGCCGCTACAACAGGCTCAAGAATAGGTCTGCCGGAGCCTTCAGCGTCTCGGCGTTTGAAGCAATCGCCTTAGGGGTTGCAGGTAACCTTCCCCAGTGGCGAGGGCTGTCTCAGTCTGATCGAGCCAACAAGCTCAAGACTAAGATTTCGGAACTTTGGAATGACGCAGAGTTCATTAAGAATTCTGGTGCAGGGGTGCGAGCGACGACCAGGATTCCCAAGATGGGCCCTATCGGCTCGCGGATCTTCGTTCCCTGACGCGCTATGGCCATCCGGACCGTTGACCAATTAGAGTCAAGCTTGACGGAGGAGCTTAAGTGGCGCAAGCGTGAGATTGGCCAGTGGGAAGGCGTGGCTAGATCGGTGCGGCCCCACGAACTCCCGGCGGTCCTCCGCGGCGGTTTAGGTATCGTTTATGGACAATGGGAAGGGTACGTTAAAGCTGCTGCCGCAATGTATCTCGAATACGTGGCCAGGAAGGGTCTTTCGGTGGCCCAGTTGCGGCCCGAGTTGGCCGCTGTAGCTCTTCGAGGGCTACTGGGGGCTGGCGAAGCTTCTAAGAAGTCCTCAGATCACACTAGGATTATTCTCGCGATCCGTGAGGACTCGCTTGCGCCTGCTCGCTTACCGTATGACCGAGCAACGATACGAACATTTTCAAACCTGAATTTCGATCGGTTTGAAGACATTATGCATTCAATCGGTTGTGACGCATCTCGCCACGAGATTCACCGGTCGCTCATTGATTTGAGACTGCTCAAGAATCGAAACTCGATTGCGCATGGACGCGAGCAGCATGTCGAATTGGATGACTGGAAGGTGATCCAGGAGCGAGTGTTCCTTATACTCTCCGACGTTCGAGTTCAAATTTCGAATGCTGCTGCTACGGGTTCTTATCTTAGGTCTGCTCCGACTGTTCCGGCACCCCGATTCACCTCGGAGTGAAGACTTTTCGAAGCGCAGGATTCTTCCTGGGTTTCTTCGGGGTCAAATGCTGGAATTCGCCGCTGTGGTTGGTGAGGGAAGTTCCTCACACGGCGACGCCGTGTTCGGCATAGACTCCGGTTGCGTTGGAGCGTGCCGCTATGGCCGTACGGATGCGGCGGGCAAGTCGGTCCGGGCCGTACTCCTCAAGCGTATCTGATGCAACGTAACGCCACTCCATCAGTTCGCCGTCGGTAAACCGGATATCTTGTTCCTGGGCCTTGGTAAGACTCCCCGCGTCAAAGACGAAGAGTAGTTTATCTCCCTCGTTTTCCGACGGGGCCCAATCAATTGCCAAGATGCCGCTGATCTCGACGGCTAGACCAAGCTCTTCTCGAATTTCTCGAATACATGCGGCGCGGGGTGATTCGCCTGGTTCGACGTAGCCGCCGGGGATGTCCCAGTGGTTCTTGTAGCTGGGGCGTACGAGGAGGACGTGGCCTTCGTCGTTGAGGAAGAGGGCGCCTGCGGCGACGCGTGGGGTTGCCATGGGTGGCATCTCGTTGGCCGTCACCAGGGCAGCGTAAACGGGCTGGGTCAGTCGAGCACCTTGAGCCGGCGGGCGAGGCTGACCAGTTCGGTAGAGGGTTTGCCGCGTTGTCGGCGTACCCAGGTGAGGGCGAGTTGGCGGCTGAGGAAGTGGTGGCGGACCTGTTCGGGTGCCATCTGTTCGGCGTCGAGCAGCATGGCTTGGGCGTCATCCACCCGGTTCCACGAGCTGTAGGCCCGAGCGACCTCCAAGGCGTGCCGGACGCGGCGTTCCATCGGTAGGGCGGTGGTGTCGACGCGGGGGCCGAGGTCGATGGCGACTTGCAGGTCTCCCAGCTCGGCGGCGGTCGCAACACGGTGGATGGCGACGTTCGTCGGGCCGAACGCGGTCCACAGGTGGTTGGCGTCGCCACCGAGTTTGCCGGCGGCATGGTCGGCTGCGGCGAGGAAGGTGCGGGTGGTGCCGGCGTCGTTGGCGCGTGCGGCGGCCATGGAGCCGGACAGGAACAGGGTGCCGTAGACGGACAGCAGCTCGGGCGTGGCCTGGCTGAGATGGGGTTCGAGGTAGCCGGCGGCGTCTTCGGTGAGGCGTACGGCGTCGGTGTAGCGGCCGGTGGCGTGCAGGGCGTGGCCGACGGATCGGAACAGGGAGCCGGTGATGAGCGGGTCGCCGGTGGGGCGGACGGCGGACAGGCCGCGGTCGGCGGCGATCCAGGCGAGGTCGCTCTCTCCGAGTTTGGTGAGCTGGGTGGCCGCGAGCTGGTACGCGAGGCCGAGGAGCCGGCGGGCGTCGTCCTGGTCGTCGCCGTCGTGGTGGTCGGCGGCGTCCTGGGCGCGGTGTAGCAGGTCGGGTAGCCGGCTGGTGACGTACCCGAATCGGGAGTCCTGGTAGGCGTCCCAGAGTGCCCCGACTTCCTTCCTGAGCACGGCGATGCTGGGTGGTTCCGCTTGGGTGCTGCCGCCGAACGGGGCGAGGGCGCGGTAGTTCATCAGGGCGGCGCGCAGCGCGGGCACGGTGTGGGTGCCGCTGTCGGTGGTCCAGTCGAGCAGGGAGGGTTCGCCGAGCAGGTCGCCGAGGGAGATGTCCAGGGCTTCGGCGAGAGACTTGATGACGGACAGGCGGTCCAGGTCGATCCGGTTGTTCTCGACCTTGCCGAGCCAGTCGGCGGTACGGCCGATGAGTCCGGCGAGGACTTCTTGCGACAGGCCGCGTCGACGGCGGTACCAGGCGACGCGTTCGCCGATGGTCAGGGTGGTGGTGGTGGTGGTCCCGCGCATGGGTTCACTGTCTCCCCTCGGTCGGCGGCGACCCCGGAAGGTTTTTCCGGGTCGCTGGGCGGTTCGTGCCACAGCCTGTGTGCATGACGGGGCTGAACGTATCGACCAACTGCCAATCCTGCTCCGGTGCGGGCTGGAAGTACACCCTCGCTCGTTCCCAGGTCCGGGCGATCGGCCGGGGAGCGGAGCGCACACGTCCGCTGGCCCGCCGGTCCTGTCTGGACTGTGCCGGGTCCGGTCGTTCGGTGTCTTGCTGAGGCTGGCCCGGGGTGGGTGCTGGCATGGGACCGCGACCCGAACGACGGTCCCGACTGAGCCCGCCCGCCTCGGTGCCTCGCAGGCAGCAACCCCTTCCGCCCGGCGCACCGAATCCGGGTGATCTGGTGCTGTTGGACGGTCGGGCGTCGGTGCAGTTCGGCGGTGACCGGGCGTTGTGGCTGCGGGTGTCCTCGATCTGTGACCGGCCGGCGTATGACGGCTGGATCTGGCTCGCCGGCTACGCCATCAACCCGGCGACCGGGGAGGCGTTGGCGCGGCGGGAGGTCTTCGCGCGGATCGCCGGCCTCCAGATCAGCCCTCAACCCACCGGTCCGCCCGAGACGGCACGGCAGACGACGAGGAGGCGTGGTGTTTGACCTACGGGTGCGGCTCGGCGCGGTGCTGCACATCGACGCCGCCGACCGCTACCGCCCTACTGATGGGCCGGTGACGTTGCGGGTCACCGGGGTGCGCCTGGTGCTCAACCGCCCGGAGCGGGAGCAGTGGATCTGGGTCGAGGGCACCAAGGTCACCCCACGCCACCAACACGGCGAACGTACCCAAGTCCTCGTGCCGACCCGACTGTTCGCACCGAAGGGTGCGGCACAGTGACCACGTACCTGTCGGGGGCGGTACAGGATCAGTTGCGGGCCGCGCAGTCACAGCTTGACCGCCACACCCCGTCGAGCGCGGACGGACAGTGCCCGGCCTGCGGGGTGAACGGTCCTTGTCCGCAGCGGCGGGCAGCGTTGCGGGTGTTCGGCCGGTACGGCTGCCTGCCTCGGCGGTGGCCGGGCGCGACTCGTCCGGAACGGGTGCGGGCGTCGTCGTGGTCGGGGTGGTTGGCCGCTGCGGTGGAGGGCGTGACAGCCGAACGGCTGAGCTGACTTGTTCTGTCATGCAAACAACTCATAAGCTGCTGTAATACATGCAGCGTTCATAGGTGGGGTGCCCGCGATGGCGTACGAGATTCCGACGCCGAAATACCTGCGCGTGTTGAACACGCTGCGCAAGCGCATCGAGGACGGCGACTACGCGCCCGGTGCGGCGCTGCCGTCGGAGAACCAGCTCTGCACGGAGTTCGGGGTGTCTCGGCCAACGGTGCTCAAGGCGTTGGGCATCCTGAAGCAGGACGGCTGGATTGAGTCGCAGCAGGGCAAGGGCAGCTTCGTACGCGGCCGACCCGCCGCCGGCCGCACCTCACCGGAGTACGCCCGCGACGCCGTCGAGCTGGACGAGACCGGCGATACGGAGATCCTGCACGTCGGCCCGGTCCTCGCCTCCCCTCGCATCGCGGCCGAGTTGAAGATTCCTGAGGGCACGCCGGTCTACGAACGCCGCCGCCGCACCGTCACGGAGGTCGGCCCGGTCGACCTGATCGCCACGTTCGTGCCGGTAGACATCGCGGTTGGCACCGACATCACCAAGCCGGAGCCCATCCCGGGTGGCCTGCTCGACGTCATCGCGCGGCAGAAGGGGTTACGGGCCGACTACGCCACCGAACGCATGACCGCCCGCCGCGTCAGCCCCGATGAGGCCGACGCCCTGGACGTGCCGGCCGACGAATCGGTGATGAGCGTCATCATTACCGTGCACCAGGCGTCCGGGGACCCCATCATGACCTCGGTCCTGGTCATGCCCGGCAGCCGTCACGAGATCGAAGACACCTACGCCGTGTCCTGATTCGCTCCCCGGCTCAGCCCATCAGGTCGGCGAAGCATCGCGCGTGCCTCGCTGGCGAGATCTTCTGCCTGCCTTGCGGTGAGGCGTCGGGCTTCCCAGATCAGTGCAGCCACGTCCGGTGCAGCCGGGCTGACCGCTGTAGTGCCGGGCGGTCTGATGCCGGTAAGCGCGGCCAAGTCATCGGCGGGTATGGCTAGCAGAGCAGCGAAGCTGGCGACCAGGTCGGGGGTCAGTTCCTTGTCGCCTCGGCCGATGAGTCCGATCGTGGAAGCGGCGAGGTAGTGGGGCGTCACCAGGGCGAGGCATTTGGCCGTTCCCAGCCGATCCAGGTTCCGGTTACGGAGCATGCGCAGGATGATGGCCCGGGGGCCTGGTGGGTGCGTGTCGTAGGCCGGTGCGGGCGGGAATGGCCGACTGCGCTTCGCTTGCGGTAGCGAACGAACGATCTCGCGCAGACGGTGCCGTCGCTCCGATGGAAGCTGCGCCGCTGCCCAGACGAGGGAAGTAACGGCCCTGCCTGCGTTACCGTCCAGCGGGGTCAAGTCGTCCGGCACCGGAAGCTCAGCGATGACGAACAGGTCTGCGGTCTGCAGGCCGAGCGCGGGCGCCAAGATTCGGAGTAGTCCAGGGCTCGGCACCCCGCCGTCACTGATCGCCTGTAGCTCCGCTGGCTGGATGCCGGTGTGCTGGGACAAAGTTGAAAGGGCGAGGTTCCGGTGGCTCAGCAGCCGGGCCAGCGGTGTCAGCTGTCCTGAACTGCCGCTCATCGGGTCATGTTAGGGGTGAGCCCATCCCTTCCGGGCGCACGGCCGTCTGATGGGGACTCTCCAAATTGTGCAACCGGCTCGCATTCACCTTGCTTGTGCTTACAAGCTGACGTAGCTTGTTAGCTCAACCGGTTGTCAGGGTGATGACTGGTGAGGCTAGGAGGCTGCGCGCGTGGTTCCGATGACGTTGAAGGTGCCGGTCCCGTCCGAGTACGTCTTCCCCTCCGGGGCGTTGTGCCTGGGTGTGTCGCCGCAGATTGATTTTGAGCGGCGTGGTGAGGCGGATAACCAGGCGCGGGACAAGGAGACCGGGGAGCGGGTGTGGGTGGTGCGGGTGATGGACCTGGACCCGGAGGCCGGCAAGTTCGGCCGCTCTACTGAGGTGAAGGTCAAGGTGGTGGCCGCGCAGCAGCCGGTGCCGCCACCGTCCACCGTGCCGGGTTATCCGCCGGCGGTGGAGTTCGAGGGCCTGACCCTGACCCCGTATGTGGATTCGCAGCGGTGCAAGCCGGGCCGTTCCTCGGGTGACTGCCGTTCCCGGATGGCGTACTCGCTGCGGGCTTCCGCGATCCGTCCGGCGGCGTCGATGCCGGGCTCGGTGGCTGCCTGAGCTGTCTTGTCGCGCGGGGCGGGTCGTTTCCCCGCCAAGAGTCCCGGCCCGTCCCGCGCTCACCTCATCCCTCGTCTGATGAAGGAGGGCGTGATGCCCACCGTAGTTCACCCTGCCCTGATCGCAGCCGTGCCGCTGCTGGTCGGGGCCTTGCTCCTGCTGGTCCGTACCAGCCTGACCGACGTGCGGTATGCCCTGCGGGAGGTAGAGGCGGCCGTCCGGTCGGCGCTGCGCCTGCCGCCGCCGTCCGGCGTGGTCTACGCGATCCGCTGCCCGCGTTGTTGCCGGTGGGTGAAGCCGCGTCGGTTCGACCTGCGGCGGATGTCGTGCCGGTCGTGCATCGCCACCCTCGGCCGTGGCCGTGGTCGCCATGGGGGTGGCGTGTGCCTCTGATCAACATCATTCCGGGGGACAAGATCCCCGTTGCGCCGATGAATGTGCGTCTTCCCGCGTGGCGGGTTCCGGGCTGGCTGCTGGTGTTCTGGTGGCTGGCCCGGGGCCTGTTCCGCCTCACCATCCTGGCCGTTCGCTACTGGTGGCTCACCGGCCCAACCGTGCTCGCACTGTGGATCCGCGCGGAGTTCGGTGGCCTGGTCCTGGCCGCCGTCGCCGCGACGGTTGCGGCCGGCTGCGCGGCGTGGTGGCGGTGGCATCCGGCCTCCTGGTGGCGGTTCGGCTGGTACCCGCTCGTCGCCCGGCTCCGGGCGTTGGTGGTGTACCGGCCTCGGTGGGCGTCGGTCATGGCTACCTGCGGCTTGGCGACGGTTTTCGGTGGTGACCGGTACGTGCCCCGGCTGGTCAAGGTGCGCTGTGACCGGTGGGGCGATGAGCTGACCGCGCGGATGCTTCCCGGCCAGATCCCTGACGACTGGGGCCAAGCCGCGGAACGTCTCGCCTACGCCTTCCGCCAGCACACCGGCCAAGCCCGCTCCACCGACCGTCCCGACCGGGTGGTGGTGCGCTTCATGCGCCGCGACCCCCTTGCCGGCATCGTGACGCCGCTGCCCGTGACGGACGTGCCCGACCTCGGCGGGCTGCCGCTCGGCGTCCGGGAAGACGGGGAACCGTACCGGCTGCGGCTGGCCGGTTCACACGTCCTCATCGCCGGGGCGACCGGGGCGGGTAAGGGCTCGGTGTTGTGGTCACTCATCCGCTCCCTGGCCGGCGGCATCCGCTCCGGTCTGGTGGAGGTGTGGGCCTTCGATCCGAAGGGCGGCATGGAGTTGGCGGCCGGGGGGCCGTTGTTCGCCCGGTTCGCCTACGACGACCCCGACGCCATGGCCGGCGTTCTCGACGAAGCGGTCAAGCGGATGCGGCTGCGGGCGGCGCGGCTGCGTGGTGTGACCCGGCAGCATGTGCCGACGGTCGAGGACCCGTTGCTGGTCCTGGTCATCGATGAGCTGGCCGCGTTGACCGCCTACATCACCGATCGGAAGGTCCGCGACCGGATCAAGGAATCCCTCGGCCTGCTGCTCTCCCAGGGCCGGGCGGTCGGCGTGCATGTCATCGCCGCCTTGCAGGATCCGCGTAAGGACGTGCTGCCGTTTCGGGATCTGTTCCCGACCCGCATCGGGCTGCGGCTGACCGAACCGGAGCAGGTGGACATGGTCCTCGGCGACGCCGCCCGCGACCGGGGTGCGCTCTGCGACCGGATCCCCGAAACCGCGCCCGGGGTGGGGTTCGTCGTCCTCGACGGCGTCCGCGAACCCGTCCGGGTCCGCTTCGCCTACCTCACCGACGACGACATCCGCTCCCTCGGCCACACCTACCGCCGACTCGACCACCCCACCGACACCACCGACGAGCGGGAGGAGACCGCGTGAAGAACAACGCGCAACGGGTGGAGGGCGTGGTCCTGGTGCTCATCGTCCTCGTCGTCGGCGGGCTGGCCGGAGCGGCGTCGTTCACGCACGTCCATGACTGGACCATGGCGAACTCCCCGGCCGGTACCGGGGACTGGTTCGGCTGGGCCAACGCCGCCATCTCCGAACTCCTACCCCTGGCCGCACTGCTGACCATCCGGCAACGCCGCCGCACCGGCGGCCCCATCGGGTATCCGATGTTCCTGCTCGTGTGCGCGGTAGCACTGTCCTTGGCCGCGCAACTCGCGGTGGCCAAGCCGGGCCTGTCCGGCTGGCTGCTGTCCGCCGTCCCGGCGCTGGCGTTCCTCGGGCTGTCCAAGCTCGTGTTCTCCACCGCCCCGGTACCGCCGCCCGTCGACAAGCCGACCAACGAACGACGCAGCGACGTGCCTACCGGAAGCGACAGGCTGCCGGTGCCATCCGACGACGACCAGGCGGCGACCGTCGTCCGAGATGCCGACGAGGAGCCTCGGCCGGTGGTCCTGCGGCCAGTGCCGTCGATCGAGCGCGAACGGCGTCCCGGTCTCGTGCCCGTCCCGGCGGCGGCGTTCACCCCGCGCAACGGCACCCCTGCCGGTCCGGGAGGTGACCGGTGAGCCAACTCGAACTCATTCCCACCGCCACCCCGACCCCCGACGCTGAGGCCGTCGAGCGGCCTCGGCCGGGGTCGCGGGCCGACCGGATGCGCAAACCCCTCGCCAAAGATGCGCTCAAGCAGCTCGCCGAACAGCACGGCGTCTGCGTCCGACCCCTTGCCCTGCGCCGCACCGACACCGCCACCGGCCTGACCGAGGTCGTGGAAGTGCCCTGCGGGGCCACCCTCGCGGCGAAGTGCAAGCCGTGTGCGGAGCGGGGGCGGCGGCTGCGCATCCAGCAGATCCGGGAAGGCTGGCACCTCGCCGACGAACCCGCCGTCCGCCCCGACGACCCCGGGGAAGACGCGCTCGCCCTCGTGCGGGTACGGGCACACCTGGAATTCGAACGGGAAGCGGTCCAGTACCAGCCGATGACCCCGGACGAGCGGGTCACGCACCTGGCCGAGATTGACGCCGCGATAGCGGAGTTGGATGAGGCGCTGGGTGAGACGAGCCTGCGCGGGCACCTCACCCCGAAAGACCGCGATGAACGCCCACGCCGCAAACGGTCGACCCGACGGCGGCAGGACTCACCCGACCTGCCTCGGCTGCCCGTCGACCCGCGCACGGTCGGCCGGGCCTACTCCGGCAAGACCGGCAAGACCCACCGGCCCTCCATGCTGATCACGCTCACCCTCGGCTCCCACGGGCATGTGCACTCGCACCTGCGGCGCGGTCCCTACGTCGCGCCGTGCGAGTGCGGCCAGCGGCACGGCCCGCATGACGACGTGCTCGGCACGCCCGTCGACCCGACCACCTACGACTACCGGCGGGCCGCACTCGACGCGATCCACTTCGCCCGGGTCCTCGACCGGTGGTGGCAGAACGTGCGCCGCGCGGCAGGCTGGAACGTCCAATACGCCGGAGCCGTCGAGCTGCAACGGCGACTCGCCCCGCACGCGCACTTCGCGATCCGCGGCACCGTGCCCCGCCGGCTGCTCAAGCAGATCGCCGCAGCCACCTACCACCAGGTGTGGTGGCCGTCGTTCAGCGAACCGGTGTACTCGGTGGACAAGCCGCCGGTCTGGGACGTCGACCGACAGGAGTACGTCGACCCGAAGACGCGCGAGCCGTTGCCCACCTGGGGTGAAGCGCTCGACGCCCTGGAGGAACCCGACAGCCGGCCCGCCTACGTCGCCCGCCTCGGTCGGATCGACGCCCGGGGTATCGAGCAGGGCACGAAGGATGCGGAGCGGTCCATCCGCTATGTGACGAAGTACGTCACCAAGGATCTGACCGACCAGGCCAAGCCCCGGTCCGACGCGCAGAAGGCACACTTCGACCGGCTGCACGCGCAACTGTCCGTGCTGCCCTGCTCGCCAACCTGCGCCAACTGGCTCCTCTACGGCGTCCAACCCGACGGCGTCAAGGCCGGCTTGACCCCCGGCCGTTGCACCGGGAAAGTCCACCAACGCTCCACCCTCGGCTTCACCGGCCGGCGCGTCCTCGTCTCCCGCCAATGGTCCGGGAAGACCCTCGCCGACCACCGCGCCGACAACCGCGCCTGGGTGCGGGCCATCTTGGCGGGCGGCATGGCCGACACCGAGGAACACGACCAGGCGCCCGACGAGGCAGACGGGCCGAACCGATACCGGTTCGAACTCGCCCGACCGGAAGACCCCGACGTGCCGCCACTGGAACACCGCCTTCTACGCGCGGTATCGGCACGGATCCGATGGCGCGCAGACCTCGACGTCGCGCGGCAGCGAACAGCCGGCGTTGTTTCGGCAGCCAATCAACCCGCCGCGCTCGCGGCCTGAACCGGGGAGGGAGCAACCGCATGGATGACGAGCTGTTGACCGCCGATGAGGTCGCCGCTCGCCTGAAGGCAACGCCGCGATTCGTGCGCCGGCTGGTGGCTGAGCGGCGGATCGCGTTCGTGAAGGTCGGCCGGCTGGTGCGCTTCGAGGCGTCCGCCGTGGCCGCGTACATCGAGACAAACCGGGTGGTGCCGATGACCCGGGCGCAGTTGCGTGACTACCTGGGGGAGGTGGCCTGATGGCGGGCAGCAAGGGCCGGAGGCGTTTCGGCAACGTGCGGCGGCTGCCGTCCGGGCGGTTCCAAGCGCGGTACGTCGGGCCGGACGGGTTGGAGCGGAAGGCTCCGCACACCTTCGAGACCGAGCGGCAGGCAGGCAAGTGGTTGACCGTCGTGGAGTCGGAGATCATCAAGGGGGAGTGGTCGGCTCCGGAGGCGGGCGAGATCAAGCTTGAGCCGTACGGCCGGAAGTGGATCGCCGAACGGAAGCTCCAGCCGCGCAGCCGCGAGAACTACGAAGACCTGTTCCGGCTGCACATCCGCCCGCACCTCGGCGGGCTCGCCCTGGGCGCGATCAAGCCGCAGACCATCCGCACCTGGCGGCGCACGCTGCTCGACGGCGGCACCAGCGAGCCGCAGGCGGTCAAGGCGTACTCGCTGCTGCGAGCGATCCTCAACACCGCCGTTAAGGAGGATGAGCTGATTCGGCAGAACCCGTGCCGGATCCCGGGCTATGACCGCTATCACACGCCTGAGCGGCCAGTGGCGACCGCCGCCCAGGTGCTCTCGCTCGCCGAGCGGATGCCGGCCCGGTTCTCCGCGCTGGTGATCGTCGCCGCGTTCTCCGGGCTGCGCTGGGGTGAGCTGGCGGCGCTGCGGCGCGGGGACGTCGACCTGACGACGGGCACCGTGCGGGTGCCGCGCAAGCTCGCGGCGCTGCGCAACCGGATGGAGTTTGGACCGCCCAAGTCGGAGGCGGGCAACCGGGTGGTGACGCTGCCGGCGGCGGCACGGCTCGTGTTGGCCGATCACCTGGATGAGTTCGTGGCGAAGGGGCCGGAGGCGCTGGTCTTCACCGGGGACAAGGGGGCGGTGCTGCGTTCCGGCAACTTCCGGCGCGCGGTCGGCTGGTCGGCGGCGCTGCGGGCGGCTGGCATGCCAGAGGGGTTCCACTTCCACGACCTGCGGCACACGGGCAACAACCTGGCGGCGGCGACCGGGGCCAGCACTCGTGACCTGATGCACCGGATGGGGCACGCCAGCATGCGAGCGGCGCTGATCTACCAGCACGCCAACAGCGAGCGTGACCGGGAAATCGCCGACGCCATGGACCGTCGCATCACCAAGCAGACCAAGCGCGCGACGGGCACGGCCAATGCCAAGCGGAGCAAGAACACGGCGGCTATCGGCGCGGCCGGCGACGAGCCGACCAAGCGGAAGCCGGCCAAGGGCAAGAAGGCCACGCGGCCGGCACGTAAGACCGCCTCCGACGGCACGGCCGGCGCTACTGGCACGCCAATGGCACGCAAGATCAAAGAGAGCTAGAACGGAAACGGCCCAGGTTCGGCGATCACGCCGTTGACCTGGGCCGGAGTTCGTGGAGCGGGCGACGGGAATCGAACCCGCACCGTCAGTTTGGAAGACTGAAGCTCTGCCATTGAGCTACGCCCGCGTACACCCGGAGGACCGGGTGCGCCCGACAGCCTACCCAATACCCGCGCCGGCCGCGCGGCCGTATCCCGTCTCCGCGCCGCATCGACACGACAACATCAGGGATGTTGTCGTGTCCGGCCGCCGGGAGAGGACAACATCAGGGAAACTGCACCCGCCTGCCGCCTGCCGCCTGCCGCCTGCCGCCTGCCGCCTGCCGCCTGCCGCCTGCCGCCTGCCGCCTGCCGCCTGGGGGAGTATTGACGCCCGGTTCGTCCTCGTTCGGCGCGTTGGGTGACGCCCCGGCATCCGGTTGTCGGAGGGACGGCATAGACTGCTCGTCGCCACGGGGTGTGGCGCAGCTTGGTAGCGCACTCGCTTTGGGAGCGAGGGGCCGTGGGTTCAAATCCCGCCACCCCGACTGCCGCAAGCACCAGACGGCGGCACCCGGACGACCGGCACGTGGGGCAGGCCCGCCGCCGGCACCGGGCGCTGCTGGTCCGGCGTGCCGGCTCGCCTACACTCGATGGGCCGAAAAGTGCGCCCAGACTCAACCGAGATCCGTCAAGGAGTACGCCTGTGAAGAGCACCGTCGAGACTCTGAGCCCGACGCGCGTGCGGCTCGCCATCGAGGTGCCGTTCGTCGAGCTCGAGCCGAGCCTCAAGAAGGCGTACCGGGAGATCGGCCAGCAGATCCAGATCCCCGGCTTCCGTAAGGGGAAGGTGCCGCCGGCGATCATCGATCAGCGGGTCGGTCGGGGCACCGTGCTCAACGAGGCGGTGCAGGAGGCGATTCCGCAGAACATCCTCTCCGCGGTCCGCGAGCACGACCTGAAGACGCTGGGGCGTCCCGAGGTCGAGATCACCGAGTTCAACGACGGTGACTCGCTCAACTTCACCGCCGAGGTGGACGTCCGGCCGGAGATCACCGTGCCCGACCTGGCCTCGATCGAGGTCACCGTCGACGAGTTGCAGATCGACGACAGCGAGATCGACGAGCAGGTGAGCGGTCTGCGTGAGCGCTTCGCCACCCTGAAGACCGTCGAGCGGGCCGCGGCCGAGGGCGACTACGTCCAGATCGACCTGCGGGCGACCGTCGACGGCGAGGAGGTGCCGGGCGGCTCGGCCAGCAACATCTCGCACGAGGTGGGCAGCAAGCAGCTCCTGCCGGGCCTGGACGAGGCGGTCGTTGGCCTCTCCGCCGGCGAGGACACCACCTTCACCACCCAGCTGGTGGGCGGCGACTTCGCTGGTCGTGACGCCGAGGTGCTGGTGACCGTGCGTACGGTCAAGGAGAAGGAGCTGCCCGAGCTGAACGACGATTTCGCCCAGCTCGCCAGCGAGTTCGACACCATCGAGGAGCTGCGCGCCGACCTGCGCGAGCGGGTCACTCGGGGCAAGCGGGTCGAGCAGATCTACGCCGCCCGGGACAAGGCCCTGGAGCAGCTCGTCGAGGCTGCCGACGTGCCGGCGCCGGAAGGCGTGATCCGCGACGAGGTGGAGAGCCGCAAGGAGGCGATGGCCGACCAGCTGGAGCGCATCGGCGCCTCGATGGAGGACTACCTCGCCGCCGAGGAGAAGACCGAGGAGCAGATCGACGCCGAGCTGACCGACGCCGCCACCCAGGGTGTGAAGGTCCAGCTGCTGCTCGACACCCTCGCCGACGCCGAGGACGTGCAGGTCTCCGACGACGAGTTCGGTCACGAGATCGTCCACCGCGCCCAGCGCGCCGGCATGGCCCCCCAGCAGTACTACGACCAGCTTGTTCGCTCCGGCACCGCCGGCGCGGTGTACGGCGACGTCCGGCGGGGCAAGGCACTGGCTTCGGTGATGGAGCGCATCACGATCAAGGACTCGGCCGGCAACGTGGTGACCATGGACGCGCTGCGTGAGGCGAGTGAGCAGGAGCACTCACACGAGCACTGATCGCCGGGTGGGGCCACCGTCCGCCGGTCGCGGTGGGTGGTGGCCCGATCCCCTTTCCGGGTACGCCTTCGGTCTGCTGCGCTGAGAGCGAACAGTGCCCGGACCGGGAGTCCGGCGACCGGCCCAGCGGTTAGTGTCGGACACGACGGTACGGAGAGCGAAGGGCTGCCATGACCGACATGCACAACCCAGCGAAGCCGCTTCGGGCGATTGACGCCCGCGGCGGTGACACCATTGGCAACCTCGACGACTCGGTCTACAACCGGTTGCTCAAGGAGCGGATCGTCTTCCTGGGCAGCGAGGTGACCGACCAGGTCGCCAACCGCATCTGCGCGCAGCTGCTGCTGCTCGCCGCGGAAGACCCGGACCGCGACATCAACCTCTGGATCAACTCGCCCGGTGGCTCGGTCTACTCCGGCATGGCCATCTACGACACGATGCAGTTCATCGACAACGATGTGTCGACCGTGGCGATGGGCATGGCCGCCTCCATGGGCCAGCTGCTGCTCTGCGCGGGCACGAAGGGCAAGCGTTACGCCCTTCCGCACGCCCGGATCATGATGCACCAGCCCTCCGGCGGGATGGGCGGCACCGCCGCCGACATCGCGATCCAGGCCGAGCAGATGCTGTACACCAAGCGGATGTTCCAGGAGCGCGTCGCCTTCCACACCAATCAGCAGCCGGCGCAGATCGAGGCGGACTCGGACCGGGACCGCTGGTTCACCGCCCAGGAGGCCGTCGACTACGGCTTCATCGACAAGGTGATCACGGGGGCTGCTCAGGTTCCCGAGGGCGCCGGGACCCTGAGCTGATCGAGGAGCAGACGATGACCGACCTCAGCCTGCCGCCCCAGTTCGCGGCCGTGCACAACCGTTATGTTCTGCCGTCGTTCGTCGAGCGCACGTCGTACGGGGTCAAGGAGTCCAACCCGTACAACAAGCTCTTCGAGGACCGCATCATCTTCCTTGGCGTGCAGGTGGACGACGCGTCGGCCAACGACGTGATGGCACAGCTGCTCACTCTGGAGGGGACGGACCCCGACCGGGACATCATCATGTACATCAACTCGCCGGGCGGCTCGTTCACCGCCATGACGGCGATCTACGACACCATGCAGTACGTCCGGCCGGACATCTCGACGGTCTGTCTCGGCCAGGCCGCCTCGGCCGCCGCGGTGCTGCTCTCGGCCGGCACTCCGGGCAAGCGGATGGCCCTGCCGAACTCGCGCATCATCATCCACCAGCCGGCCACCGAGGGCGGCTACGGGCAGGGCTCGGACATCGAGATCCAGGCCAAGGAAATCCTGCGGATGCGTACCCAGCTGGAGGAGATGCTCTCCCGGCACTGCAACCGCCCGGTCGATCTCGTCCGCAAGGACATCGATCGCGACAAGATTATGACGGCTGAGGAGGCCCGCGAGTACGGGCTGGTCGACACGATCCTCACCAGTCGTAAGAAGGGTCTGTTGGCCGCGAACGCGGCCAACTGACCGCTACCGGGTCAGAGGTCGGTCGGGCTCGTTGCCGACCGACCTCTGACACACCCGATTTGGGGGTCGGAGAAACCTCCGGCAGCGGGTAACGTCGGGTCCGTACCGCTTCGGCGGGCGAGGGGAAAGACGGGCGGAGCGTCAGCGTCCGCAGATCGTGGCCGGGGCTCCGGCCGATGAGCGCAGGGAGAACGTAGGTGGCACGGATCGGTGACGGCGGCGACCTACTGAAATGCTCCTTCTGCGGGAAGTCGCAGAAGCAGGTCAAGAAGCTCATCGCGGGCCCCGGGGTCTACATCTGCGACGAGTGCATCGATCTCTGCAACGAGATCATCGAAGAGGAGCTGGCCGAGTCCGGCGAGGTGAAGTGGGAAGAGCTTCCCAAGCCGATGGAAATCTGCCAGTTCCTCGACAACTACGTCGTGGGGCAGGAGGGTGCCAAGAAGGCCCTCGCTGTCGCGGTCTACAACCACTACAAGCGGATCCAGGCCGAGGCGGCCGGCGCGCCGGGCTCCGGCAACGACGGGGTGGAACTGGCCAAGTCGAACATCCTGTTGCTGGGTCCGACCGGTTGTGGCAAGACTCACCTGGCGCAGACTCTGGCCCGGATGTTGAACGTGCCCTTCGCGATCGCCGACGCCACCGCCCTCACCGAGGCCGGCTACGTAGGCGAGGACGTAGAGAACATCCTCCTCAAGCTGATTCAGGCAGCGGACTACGACATCAAGCGGGCCGAGACCGGCATCATCTACATCGATGAGGTCGACAAGATCGCCCGCAAGTCGGAGAACCCCTCGATCACCCGTGACGTCTCGGGTGAGGGCGTTCAGCAGGCGCTGCTGAAGATGCTTGAGGGCACCGTCGCGAACGTGCCACCACAGGGCGGCCGCAAGCACCCGCACCAGGAGTTCATCCAGATCGACACCACAAACGTGCTGTTCATCTGCGGTGGTGCCTTCGCCGGTCTGGATCAGATCATCGAGGCGCGTACGGGGCACGGGGGCACCGGTTTCGGCGCCCGTCTCCGCGCTGTCTCCGACCGCTCCACCGACGACATCTTCAGCCAGGTGATGCCGGAGGACATGCTCAAGTTCGGGCTCATTCCCGAGTTCATCGGTCGGCTACCGGTGATCACGAGTGTCCGGAGCCTGGACCGCACGGCGCTGGTGAGGATCCTCACCGAGCCGCGCAATGCCTTGGTCCGGCAGTACCAGCGCCTGTTCGAGCTGGACGGCGTCGAGTTGGAGTTCGAGCGGCCCGCCCTCGAAGCGATCGCCGATCAGGCCATGCTGCGTGGCACCGGCGCTCGTGGGTTGCGCGCCATCATGGAGGAGGTCCTGCTCTCCGTGATGTACGAGGTGCCCAGTAATCCTGATGCCGCCCGGGTGCTGATCACGCGTGAGGCGGTGCTGGAAAACGTGAACCCGACGATCGTTCCGCGCGAGTTCACGGGTCGCCGTGCTCGGCGCGAGCGCGAGGAGAAGTCCGCCTGAACTCGACCGGCGGCTCAATCTTGCCGATGCCAACGATGCCGAGGTATGGGTGGCGGCGACCGACGCGTTGCCGCACGAGGTTCCCTCGACCGCACACTGCGGCCGGCCACCGCCCACCCGTACGCTGGCAGTCATGCGCCTCGCCGTCTGCCAGCTGAACTCCCGCGATGACCGAGAGGCGAACCTCGCCGCCGCGGAAACTCTGATCGATCGCGCTGCCGAGGCCGGCGCGGACCTGGTGCTGCTGCCGGAGTACGTCGACTATCTCGGACCAGGTGCCGCGATGCCGGCACCGGAGTCCGCGGACGGCCGGGTGGGTCAGTTCTTCGCCGCTGCCGCTCGCCGGCACGGTGTCTGGCTGATCGCCGGCTCGTACCACGAGGCGGGTCCCGACCCGGACCGCACCTGGAACACCACACTCGTCTTCGACCGTGCCGGCTCGCTCGCTGCCTCGTACCGCAAAATCCACCTGTACGACGTGGAGATTCCCGGCCGCGTCTCCTACCGGGAGTCCGCGACCGTGGCTCCCGGGGAGCAGCCGGTCCTGGTCGACGTCGAAGGGTTACGGGTGGGCCTGTCGATCTGCTACGACCTGCGTTTCCCCGAGCTCTATCGACAGTTGGCCACCGTTGGTGCCGCCCAGCTGTTGGTGGTGCCGGCGGCTTTCATGATGCACACCGGGAGAGATCACTGGGAGGTGCTGCTGCGGGCCCGCGCGATCGAGAACCAGTGCTTCGTCGCGGCAGCCGGGCAGACCGGTGACCACGAACCCGGCCGCACCTGCTACGGGCGGAGCATGGTGATCGATCCGTGGGGGACGGTGCTGTCTCAGGTGCCTGATGGTCCGGGGCTCGCGGTAACCGACATCGACCTGAGCTGCCTGGACCGGATCCGTGCCGAGCTGCCGAGCCTGGCGAATCGCCGGCTCTGACGACCTATCCCTGAAGTAGTACGCCAACCAGCGCGAAGCCGGCGATGGCGGCCGCGGTGATCAGAAGAGCGGTACTCATCCGGGTCGGACCGCGTCGGGCCAGCCGGCCGATCGAGACCAGGACCGCGAAGAGCACGAAGGCCCCGATGAGCAGTTGCCATATCGGTAACAGCAGGCCGAGCAGCGCGTCCTCGGCGAGGACCGGGCTCACGGGCCGGGACACGTCATCCATGCCTGACACTCTGGCACGTCGGAACCCCTCGTGGCCGTCTGCGCGGAGACACTCAGCAGAGACTGGGTTCGTACCCGCATCGGCCGGGTTGGACCAGCCGAGTCGTCGGCCGGGACCGACCGTGGGGATGCCACCCCAACGGCGTCCATCGAACTGGAAGCCTGCATCGATGACTGGTGATTTGCCTTCTCGGGGGTGTCCGCGTAACTTTCTCTCTGCACGCGGGAGGCCGGGGCAAACCGGCCGAGAACGGGCGGCAGCAACGCGCAGGCGATGTCAGCGCGGCGCTGAGGCCGGGCGGTGCGGAGCGACTCTGCGAGATGGAGTTGCGATCGCGAAGCCGACCGGGTACGGTACTGGGGCCGGCAGGAGCCGGGCGGATTATCACGAGTGATGATCGGCCGGTCTGCGGTTCTCCACGACAGTCACTGACACCGCAAGGTGGGCGACGGCGTGGGCCCCGGGTCAGCTGCGAGCACCTGATCACTCAGGTTGACCTCGAAGCGCGGCTCGGATAGTTTGGAGCGGTTGCCCCGAACGCGGTTTTTTAACGACGCCGGGTTTGGTGTGTGGTTGTTCTTTGAGAACTCAACAGGGTGTTTGATAAGCCAGTGCCAAGTTTTGCTCATGGCCTTTGTGGTTGTGGGTTTTGGCAGCATTTTTTGTTGTCGGGA